>JASFOL010000115.1:0-5540 GCA_050116545.1 bacterium
TCCAGAAGCTTCTTCCGTCTATTCCGGTGGCATAGATCGCCAGGTTCAAGGAGCCTATGAAGCTCAGGGTCGAGAATGACTGGAGCAGGAGCGAGGTTGAGAAGAAGACCCCCGTTCGTGATCGCGAGATCAGAAACGGGAGAAGCGCCATCATCACCGAGATGGTCACAACAGGCATCATGGCCTGAGGGTCTCTGAGAAACAGCGATGCCGTGGTTGAAACGATAGCGCGTTCCATGCGGGGGAGCCATCCCAGGAGGGCTCCGATCCTGACCCGATGAGGCGCGGGCCTCGCCCTGCCCGATGGCGCGACCTTGGCATATCCTTCCATGTACATTCTTCTGGCAAGCACCACCGAGACCAGCATCATCACCGTAGCGAGCGCCGCAAGGTAGCCCAGGGGCGCCAGGGCGGCACTGACGTCGTTCGAGGCCAGACCGATAACCGTCCTGGCGGCCGCGCCGCTCGGGAGCAGCTTCATCACCATCCGGTCCCCGTGAGCCGCGAACGCCTCCATGCTGGCCCCGGCATTGCCGGTCCCGATGCTCTCCTCCAGGATGGGTCTGCTGAACTGGATGGCCAGCCACAGGCTCAGGGCCAGGACGCCCCCGGCCACGCCCAGGATCTCCTTGACCCGCGAGGCGGGCACATAGCGCGATATCAAGAGTCCGGCAAGCGTGCCCACCGAGACAGGTATGCTCAGGAAAAGTGCCATCACCACGACGGCGGCGGGATAGAACCACAGGGGAGCACCGAGGGCCAGGGCGAAACCCAGGAGCAGTGGTATGGCGATCAGGCAGGATACGATCGAACCCGAGCCCATGGCCTCCAGGTACTTGAGAACGAAGACCCGCATCGCCGGAAGCGGCGCCGCCATCAGCAGCGGCAGGTCACTGGACAGGAAGAAGACACTGGTCGTGGCCCCGACATCGAATACAAAAGCCAGGATAAGCAGGGCATGGAAGGCCAGGGTGACGATCGCCCCGGCGATGACCAGGCCTCCCGACTCCATCGAGGCAAGGGCGCGGAAGACCGCGTAGGCCCCCGCCACGAACCCTGAGAGGCCGGCGGCAATAAGGACGGCGACCACGATTCGGGCGATCTTCTTTCGCTTCTCGCCGCGGATCAATGTCGCCACGAAGATCTTGATCTTATATCGTGTGAGTTTCCAGAGCGACATCTCTTAAGACTCAAGAAACCTGATGACTTCTTCCTGTTCCGGTCCGCCGGTGAGCTCCAGGAAGATGTCCTCGAGGCTTCCGCCTTTCTGTCGCGACTGCTCCCGGAGCTCGGGAACCGATCCGACCGAGACCAGCCTGCCCTCGTTTATTATCCCGACGCGGTCGCATACCCGCTCGGCGATCTCCAGGATATGGGTGGACATGAAGACGGTCTTGCCCATGTCGCACAGCGCCCTCAGCACGTCCTTGACTATCTTGGCGCTCCTCGGATCCAGGCCCGAGGTGGGCTCATCCAGGATCACCAGCCGGGGATCATGCACCAGGGCGGCCATAATAGAGGTTTTCTGTTTCATCCCGTGGGAATAGGTCTCGATCAGCTTGTCGGCGCTTCCGGTCATGTCCAGCAGCTTCAGGAGATCGTCGATCCGCTTCTCGATCAGGGCGGAGTCGACCGAGTAGAGTTCCCCGACGAACCTCACGAATTCCCGGCCGGTCAGCTTCTTATAGAGCACCGGCTTGTCCGGCACCAGGCCCAGCAGGGCCTTGGCCTCCAGCGGGGAAGTGCCGATGTCGCGCCCGCCGATCTCGACGCTTCCCCCGGTCGGCCTGAGCAGCCCGCACATCATCTTGATAGTAGTGGTCTTTCCAGCGCCATTGGGACCCAGAAAACCGAAGAGCTGGCCGGGGCCCACCTCCAGCGTGAGATCGTTCACGGCGAGGCATTCATCGTACTTCTTGGTGAGATTCGTAAGTTTGAGCAATGTTTCCTCCTCAAGGGGGGAGTCTATTGTAGACTGCCGGATCAGTCAAGCGGGTAGACCGCGGGATCCGCACACCCGGTGGCGTCGCTTCAATCTGCCGGCACAGCCTCCCCGGCGGCCCTCATACCTTTATTGACATTCCCGCCCGAAGGGCTTAAAGTGGTATCGAATGCCCAGGGGAGGAGGAGCGTGTTAGCCTCGAGGGTTATTGCGGGTGTAACATTGCTTGGGCTTGCTGCCGCGCCGCTTGCGCTGGCGGAAGATGCCATGGGTGACTCTCTGGGGGCCGGGGAGCCGGCCTTGAGGGTCAGCGAGATGGTGTTTTGCGCCGGTGTCAGCAGTATGACCCCTGTGGCCGTGGCAGACACCTTCCCATCGGACATATTCAGCGTCTACTGTTTCACCAGGATAGTCGGGGCCGGGGATACCACCGCCGTGATTCACAGGTGGTATCATGAGGATAAGGACCTTGCCAGCATCGAGCTTCCTGTGAAATCACCCCTGTGGCGGACGTGGAGCAGCAAGAAGATGGCCTCTGGATTGCGGGGGAGATGGAAGGTTGATGTGACCGAACTTGATGGGACAGTGATCCGCTCCGGGACGTTCTTTCTGGAGTAAACCAACCTGAGGAGGTTCCAGATGAAGACAGCAGTATGCGTATGCATAATGCTCCTGCTTGCCGTCCAGGCCCTGGCCCTGGAAGTCGAGCACAAGATCCTGCCCAATGGGCTGAGGGTCTACGTGGCCGAGAACCGCAATGCCCCGGTGTTCACGATGAGGGTCTATGTCAGGGCCGGCGGCATCTATGAAGACGAGTTCCTGGGCAGGGGGATATCCCACAACCTCGAGCATCTGGTCTCGGGAGGGACCACGTATAAGCGCACCGAGGCCGATGCCGAGAAGATCATGGACATGATCGGCGGGGCCAGCAATGCCTATACAACCAGCGGGCATACCTGCTACTACATTGCCACCTCGGCGGAATACGCGGACGAGGTCATCGACCTTCTCTCGGACTGGACGCTGAACTGCGCTCTGGATCCAGCCGAGGTCGAGAGGGAGCGGGGCGTGATCCAGAGAGAGATCGCTATGGGGCAGGATGAGCCCCAGCGCGTTATCGGCAAGCTCTACAATGGCGCCATGTTCGTCAACCATCCCGAGCACTTCCCGACCATCGGATACCTGGATCTCTTCAACCTGACCACGCGGGAAGATCTCAAGACCTACTATGAGCGCATGTATGTTCCGGCCAATATGCACGTGGTCGCCGTGGGCGACTTCGACGCAGACGAGATGATGGCCAAAATCGCAGAGGCGTTCTCACAGTTTCCCTTCAGGACCCCGCATGTTCCCATCCTTCCGGTGGATCCCAAGCAAATGGGCATGCGCCATGTCGAAGACGAGATGGACATCGAGCAGACCTATATGACGGTCGGATGGCGTACCGTGCCCATCACCGACGAGGACGTCTTTCCGCTGCACGTGGCGGCCCGGATCCTGGGAGACGGCAGGAGCTCCAGGCTATATCGCAAGGTCAAGGAGGACCTGGACCTGGTCTACACCATCAGTGCCAACTCTTATAACCCCGAGTATGAGGCTGCGGATTTCACCTCTCATGTCACTTGCGACTATGAGAAGTCCGCTAAGGCGCTGGACGCGATTCGTGAGGTCATCTACCGGCTTCGTGATGAATATGTCACGCCAAAGGAACTCGAGAAGGCCAAGACCCAGATAGCGAGCGACCTGGCCTTCGGCTTCCAGGATGTGGCCGACCAGGCGGGCGTGATAGGCATTGATGTATTGAAGACCGGCAATCCCAACTACACCGATTACTACCTGGAGAGGATCAAGGCGGTCACCCAGGAGGACATCAGGCGGGTTGCCGAGAAGTACTTCTACGATGACGCGATGACCGTGGCCGTCCTCAAGCCCATAGGCGCCGAGCTTGCAGTGGCTGAGAAGACGGTCGAGATGAAGGAAGCATCGCCGGTCGAGAAGAAGATTATGGCCAATGGAGCGACTCTGCTTCTAAAGGAAGATCACAGCGTGCCACTGGTGAATTTCCGCGCCTATTTCCGCGGCGGCAGCTCGCTTGAGAACACCTCGGATAATGGTGAGTTCTATCTGATGTCTCGGATGCTCAGACGCGGTACGCGCCAGCGCTCGGCCGAGGCCATAGCCGAGGAAGTCGACGGCATGGGGGGAAGGCTCTATTCGGGAGCGGCGGAGGACTACTTCACCTGCAGCATGGATGTCCTGGGCGAGAATTTCGATGAAGGTCTCGACGTTCTTGCTGACGTGTTGATGAACTCGACCTTCGACATGGAAGAGTTCGACAAGGAAAAGAGGAACGTGCTCTCCATCCTGATGAGCCGCAATGATGACTGGCAGGATGATGCCGAGGTCCGGTTGAGGAAGATCCTGTACCAGGACCATGTATACTCAATGGACCCCAGGGGCGAACAGTCCTCGGTGGAGAGCCTGACGCGGGACCAGGTTTATGACCTCTATGAGAACTACTGCACGCCCGGCAATATGGTGCTCACCGTCTTCGGCGATGTCGATATGGAGTATGCCGAGAAGGCAGTGAACAGGGCCTTCTCCCGCTTCAGGCGAAAGGGAGCGACTGTGCCCGAGGTGGCCGCCTGGGCCGGTATTGATGAGGACATCATGAAGGTGGTGCCCACCGAGCGGCAGCAGGCGGTGATCTTCAGGGGCTATCCGTGCATGAGCGTGGACAATGATGACTGGTACGCGATGCGGGTCCTGGACGGAGTGATCTCAGGCATCGGCTATCCGGGCGGATGGCTTCACAGCGCCTTGAGAGGCAATCAGCTGGTTTACCTGGTGCATGCCTGGAACACCGTGTACAAGGGCAGGGGCTACTTCGCGGTGATCGCCGCCACCCAGCCTGCGACCGCGGACACGGCGCTCGAGATCATCGACGAGAAGTTCGCCAAGATCAAAGATGAGTATGTCACGGATGAGGAACTGGACAATGCCAAGCGCATCTGCAATATCATGGAGGACCTGTACTATTCCCAGACCCTGGCGGCACAGGCCGGCCTGGCCACCCAGTATGAGGTGCTTGGCCTTGGCTATGACTACAGAGACAACTTCAAGGACAGGATCAATGCCGTGACCAGGGAGGACGTGCGCGAGGTGGCAAACAAGTACCTGAACGAATCCGCCACGATCGTGATAAGGCCTGATGCGGATGATTACCAGACCAGCATGAACTGACGTGGAAGATTGGATGGCTTAAGAGGCGGAAATCGACAGCGATAGAATGAGGCAGGTGTATATGGAGCGAAGGCTGCAGTACCTGAACCATCGTGAGTTCAAAGGTATCGTGCCGGAGAAGATCGATACCGTGATAGTGCCCGTCGGAACCATCGAGGCCCACGGGGTCACGCCCCTGGGGACGGACAATATGATCCCGTCTGCAATGGCCGGGCCGATCGCCGGGGAAATAGACGCCTTGATTGCCCCGGTCGTCAACTATGGTGTCACTCATGGCCTGCTGGGTCACCCGGGCTCCCTGACCATAAGGCGCGATGTATTCAAGGACTATATGAGGGATGTTCTCGGGGGCCTC
>JASFOL010000116.1:0-5522 GCA_050116545.1 bacterium
TAGGTGCCTGTCACCTATTTACTTTCTTATGATTGTGCCGGTGGGGCGGTCCTCAAGAAAGTAGCCCCGGGCGGCAAGCTGGGTCCTCAGGGAGTCCGCCCTGGCCCAATCCTTGGCGTCGCGCGCCCTCGAGCGCTCCTCCACCAGCTCCCGGGCCTCCTGCGGCAGGTCTTCCAACTTCAGAATCTCCCCGCCTATGCCCCGGAATATGCCGAGGACATCTCCGAGCTCCTTGATCATTCCCAGGGCCCGGGAGAGCACCAGCTTCTTGGCCGGCGTGTCCTCCCCCTTGAGGAAGAGGTTCACGTCCCTGGCGAGATCGAAGATGTGGCCGATCGCTCCGGCCGAGTTGAAGTCATCATCCATGGACTCACAGAACAGTCTCTTCCTCTCCTCGACCTTGTTCCAGAACTCCTGGTCCTTCTCCCCCAGGCCCTCGAGCGATCCTTCGGGTGTGTCGTCCCCTATGAAGGCCTCCACCGATCTAAAGGTATTGGCCATCCGGCCGACCGCCGAGCGGGCCTCGGCGAGACGCTCCCGGCTGAACTCCATCGGGCTTCTGTAGTGCGAAGAGAGAAGGTAGAAACGCATCACTCCCGGGTCGAACTCCTTGACGATGTCCTCGATGGCGAAGAAGTGGCCCGTGGACTTGGACATTTTCTCTCCGACCAGGTTCAAGAGCCCATTATGGGCCCAGAAGTTAACGAACTTCTTGCCCGTGGCGCCCTCGGACTGGGCGATCTCATTCTCATGATGGGGGAATATCAGGTCCTCGCCGCCGGCGTGTATATCCAGGGTCTCGCCATAGTACTTGGTGGACATCACCGAACACTCGATTGCCCATCCGGGCCGGCCCCTGCCCCAGGGAGAGTCCCAGTAGGGCTCGCCCTCCTTGGCGGCTTTCCACAGGGCGAAATCCATGGGGTTCTTTTTGTGCTCGGCCACCTCGACCCTGGCCCCGGCCCTGAGTTCATCCAGGTTCTTCTTGGAAAGCCTGCCATAGGCCGGGAACCTGGCTATCTCGAAATAGACATCTCCCTCCGAGGCATAGGCGAAGCCCTTGTCCTCGAGGGTCTTCACCAGGTCAATGATGTCCTGGATATGCTCGGTGGCCTTGGGATGCACTGTCGCCCTCTTGATGTTCAACAGGTCAGCATACTTGAAATACTCTCTGGTATAGCGATCGGCTATCTCATGGTAATCGACACCCTCGGCATTGGCACGCGCGATGATCTTGTCGTCGACATCGGTGAAGTTCTGTATATAGGTTACCTCATAGCCCTTGTATTCGAGATAGCGACGGATCATGTCGCCGCAGGTGAAGGCCAGCATATGCCCCACATGCGGCCTGTCCTGGACCGTCATGCCGCACATGTACATCCCTACCTTCCCCTCCCTGACAGGGACAAATTCCTTCTTCTTCGCGTCGAACGTGTCATACACCATCAGTGCCACTCTTAATCCTCCAGGGTCTTTTTGATTTTCACTATCTCCACGGTCTTCTTGCGGTCCAGGTCCGCTCCAGCCCGTCCACCCTCTCTGATATAGCTTCCCACAATGAAGCCGTCGCTTAACTTCAGGAACTCGGCTGCATTGACCGGATTGATTCCACTTCCGATCAGGACCGGGGTCTCAGCTCCGAATTCTGTGAGCGCCCGTTTCACCACCCTCAGCTCATCCACCGCGGGCGGGCTTCCCGTCCTGGAACCGGTAACTATCAGCCAGTCGGCCTTCCCGCGCTCCACGGCGTCCAGCGCGTCCTCTTCGATCGAGGTCGCCGCAAGCGGATAAGCGTGCTTTACCCTTATGTCGGCAAAAATGGCCACGTCTGGAGCATAACGCATCCGCATCCTCAAGACCCGTCCCGGCTGGCCCTCGATCAGGCCTTCCGGGGTAACATATGCACCGACCAGGATGTTCACCCGGACAAACCGGCATTTGCAGGCCGCCGCCATTGCGAGCGCCGCGCCGTAGTCATTCCTCAACACATTGACGCCGACCGGAAGTTCCACGGCTCCCCTGACGGCCTCGACGATCGAGGTCATGGCCTCCAGGGTTTCGGATTCCACCCCTGCCTTGTGAAATGGGATGTCGCCGTAATTTTCGACGATCAGGCCGTCGAAGCCGTCCGCCGCGAGGGCCTCCGCCTCACTCAATGCCCGGTCTCTCACATTGTCTAAATTGCCCTCGAAGCAGGGGCTTCCGGGCAAGGGAGCAAGATGCACAACGGCGATAGCCGCCTTGGCTGAGCCGAAAATACCGCTGAAGTCTCGTTCCATGGCCGCTTAGAGTGAAGCCACCTTCTTCTTATCCAGCACCTTTATGCACTCGGTGACCAGCTTGACCGAATTGTCATAGTCGGTGCGGTGGATGATTCCCGTGTGGCTGTGGATGTACCTGGTGGGCACACCTATCACGATCGAGGGCACACCCGCGCGGTTGAGATGGATCCGCCCTGAATCCGTGCCGCCCTTGGGTATGGACGCCAGGTAGAAAGGTATCTTCTTCCTGGTCGCAGTGTCGATCACCAGATCCAGCAGGTTCCGGTTGGGTATCATGCTCCGGTCGAAGACATAGATCGCGACGCCGGCACCCAGCGCCTCCTCGTCATCGACACCAAAGCCCGGGGTGTCATGGGCGATCCCGACCTCCAGGGCGAAGCCCACGTCGGGGTCCACCACGGCCGCAGAGGTCTGGGCGCCGCGCAGTCCCACTTCCTCCTGCACCGTCCCCACTCCGAAGAGGGTATTGGGGTGCCTCGTCTTTGCGAATTTCTTGATCACATCGATCATCAGGGCGCAGCCTATGCGGTCATCCCAGGCCTTGGCCATGTACATCCTGGGATTCGCCATCACCTCAAACGGGCTCCAGGGCACTATGGGATCGCCGACCCTGACGCCGAGCTTCTTGACCACATCGAACCCCCGCGCCGCGCCGACATCTATGTGCATGTCATTCAGGTTCATCACCTTCTTGCGCTCATCGTCCTCAAGCTCATGCGGGGGCTTGCAGCCGACCACGCCCATCACGGGGCCCTTGCGGGTCTGCACGATCACGCGATGGCCCAGGATCACATGCGGCCACCAGCCGCCGACGGGGATGAACTTGATGAAGCCTTCCTTGGTGATCTGCTTGACCAGGAAACCCACTTCGTCCATGTGGCCGGCAAGCATGATTCTCGGACGCTCGGAGGCGCCCTTCTTCTCACAGATTATGCTCCCGAGCCGGTCACGGCTTATCCTGGCATAGGGCTTGAGATGCCTCTCGATCACTTTGGCCACCTGATGCTCGGATCCGGATGGACCCGTTACCTCGGTCAGCTCCTTGAACATCTTCTGGGTTGCGTCCATAATTCTCATCCTCCGGCCCGCTGGGGCTCTTGTCGGTCCTGGGGGCCTGCGCCCGTCCCCCGGGACTTGCGCTTGTCCCAGGGGCTTGCGCCCGTCCCTCGGTGGCCTGCGCCTATCCCGGGGGGCTTATGCCCGCCTTCTTCAATGCATACGCGACTATCCGGTCAACCAGCTGGGGAAATGAGATGCCCATCGCCTCGGCCCCCATCGGAACCAGGCTGGTCTCGGTCATCCCCGGCACCGTATTGACCTCGAGGAAATAGGGTTGATTGTCGGGGCTCAACCTCAGGTCCACCCTGGCGAAGTTCTCACAACCCAGGACCCTGTAGGCCTTGAGGGCGCCCGCCTGAATCATGGTGCAGAGGCCCTCGTCGAGGTCGGCAGGACAATCATAGAGCGTCATTCCCTTGGTGTACTTGCGCTCATAATCGTAGAAGCCGTCCTTGGGCTTGATCTCGATTATGGGATACACCTCGTCCTCGATCACCGGGACGCTCAGTTCCTTTCCCTCGATGTATTCCTCCAATATTAAGCCCGGAGAGTACTTCCGGGCAAGGGCTATCGCGGCTTCCAGGTCGCATGCCTCCCTGACGATCGAGAGCCCGATGGTCGAGCCCTGGTCCACCGGCTTTATCACCACCGGCAGCCCGCCGACTCCCGAGACGGCCTTTTTCACGATCCCGGTATCGGTGACATCTTCCATCAGGTGGGTCCAGGCCGGCGTGGGTATGTCATGCTTATCAAATATGGTCTTGGATATCGCCTTGTCCATGCAGACGGCGCTCGAGCGCACGCCCGGGCCGGTGTAAGGCTTGCCCAGGAGCTCCAGCAGGGCCTGGACACGCCCGTCCTCTCCCTCACCGCCGTGAAGGGCTATGAACACAGCGGCGGCCTCCTTGAGGGCCTGGGAATTCACAAGGTCCACGATGTCGCGGCCCTCACCGGGGTCGAGATCGTACGTGGTCACATCATAGCCGGCCTGGGCAAGACCCCGGGCCACGGCTTCACCCGTGGAGAGCGAAACCTCTCGCTCGGATGACATGCCTCCCATCAAGACCAGTGTTTTCACGTGTTCCTCCGTGATAGGTTTCCCATAGTGGAGACTTCCTGACCGCAGGGCGCGCTGCCGCAAGTGCATGTTCCATATCGAAGGCAGGCTCTCTTACTCTTAAGACGCTGCGGGAAACCCAAAACCGATAGAATCAGCCATCTATGCACAGAGCCACCGCACATCAGGCGGCTACATGTCGACCATGGCGACGGCATAAGCCTCGATCGCTTCCTCTTTGCCCACCGCTCCCAGGCCTTCCGCGGTCTTTGCCTTGATCGATATTTTCTCTTCGGGCATCTCCAGCAGGCCGGCCAGGACCCTGCGGATCTTAACGATATGAGGCATCAGCTTCGGCCGTTCGATCACAACCACGCTGTCCAGGTATTCCAACCTGCCCACCTTCGCCACCTTCGCGCCTGTGCGTTTCAGGAGCTCGGTGCTTGCGATGTCCTTGTATTCCGCCTCGCTGTCTGGAAAATGGGTGCCTATGTCCCCCATCGCCGACGCCCCCAGGATGGCATCTATTATGGCGTGAATCAGGACATCGCCGTCGGAATGGCCCTCGGGGCCTTTCTCATGGGGAATCTCGACTCCGCCTACCACGAGGCGGCGCCCCTCCGAAAGCCTGTGTATGTCGTAGCCCAACCCGATTCTAACCACCGGACTTCCTCCTCGATCTCGACCTCCGCCCGCGCTGCTGTCTTTGCCTGGGCTTCTTCTTGTTCTGGGCGGCATTGAGCTTTACGCGGTTCTCCGCCTTGAGGAAATACTCGAAAAGAGGAAGGTCTTCGGGAGAGGTGATTTTGAGGTTGGAGTAGCTGCCCACGGCCACAACGACCTTGGTGCCGTACTTCTCCACCAGAGCCGCATCGTCGGTGGCCTCCAGCTTGTCTCCGGAAGCCCGCTTATGGGCATCGGTTATGATATCGTAACGGAAGCACTGGGGCGTCTGGGCCAGCCACAGTAGCCTGCGGTCCAGGGTCCCCACTATCTGCCCGCTCTCCACCTGCTTGATGGTCTCCCTGGCGGCGACGCCGCTTATCGCGGCGCCCGTCTTCTGGGCGGCGTCCAGCACCCTTTTTATCATGATCTCAGAAACCAGGGGCCTCACTCCGTCGTGG
>JASFOL010000117.1:0-5501 GCA_050116545.1 bacterium
TCCGGATCCCCCCGCGCGGGCATGGCAGCCGGGTCCCTCCCCGCAGGCCTGGCCGGCCAGCAGGACTTGAGGCTGAACAGGGCCTTTTTCAAGGGATTCCTCTACGATGCCGGGAGCGTGGTGGCGGCCCCGATTTCATGGGGCGGCTCAGACTGGCTCAAGTTCGCGCTGATCACCGGTGCGGCCATAGCGGCCGCAGGTGAGGAGGACCATGTCCAGCACTGGGTGCAGGCCGAGCGCAATGATGATACTCATTTCGCGGCCGACCTTGCCGAGCCCATGGGCAACGGGAGATATGTCCTTCCCGCCCTGGGAGCGCTGTACCTCTGTGGCCGGTTCTCGGGCCGGAACCGGATGAGGAGGACGGCGCTGCTAAGCTTCGAGAGCGTCATCGTCTCATGCGGCATCACCGGGGCGGTGAAGTACCTGTCTCATAAGCACAGGCCGCTTGAGACCTCCACAGAGGATATCCCCTGGGAAGGACCATCGATCTCATCCACTCATCTGTCATTTCCCTCGGGCCACTCGACCTGCGCCTTTGCCGTAGGAACGGTGGTGGCATCGGAATACCGGGACAGCCGGCTGATTCCGCCCCTGGCCTACGCCGCTGCTGCGATCTGCGCAACGTCGCGGATGCATGACAATGCCCACTGGCTCTCCGACGTCATCATCGGGTCCGCAATAGGCTACTTCACAGCGCGTACGATTGTCGGCCGGCATGGCGGTGCCATGCCGGGCTTCAACCTGGCGCCATCGATCCGGGAAGATGGCCCCGCGCTCTCCCTCGCGTATAGATTCTAGCCGGTATCCCAAGAGACGATGGCCCCCGCCGGGATTTCGGTCTCTTCCCGGGCTTGTTTACCGGCGGAATCAAATCAAGGCCGCAGTCGCGGATGCCGATACCTCTATATGGCGAGAGAGTCGCCTTGCCTAGGGGGTATACATGAAATATCCAGTTGCATTCATGGTCCTGATATTCGCAGTCACGCTGCTCGGTCCCACGATCACCAGCTCTATCCTGAAAAGTCCCACCCACGTTGTGTATGCCGGGACCGAGAAGATTCTGAAGAAGTCGGATCAGAAAACCGAGAAGCCCGCTGAAGAGACCAAGAAGTTCATAACGAGCAAGCACGAGCGCAAGGTCGAGCGTAGAAACAACTGGATCGAGGGTCTCGAGGGTGACAAGGCCAGGATCTATGAGCTCTACGGTTATCCCTCAGGCAAATACAGAGAAGAAGTGATGGGAGCCGTGATCGAGCGGTGGGTGTATCCCGAACACGGCGTGACATTTAAATTCAAGGGCAATAAGCTCACTCGATAGAATCCAGGGGCAAGATTCAAGTAAGGCGCCGAGCTCCGGCTCGGCGCCTGTCCTATTTCCACTCACGGGCGGCCGTTTCCTGTCACCCCGTCCAGAAGAATGCGATCTCAACGCCTTGTGGCACGGCCTCCCGCAAACCCCGAAGTCCCCAAGAGCATCCAAATAGGTGAAGGAATGGTGCGGTTTGCTATTCCCCACAGATTGTGGTAAAATGGTTGGAAGCCTGTATATAAGCGCCCCTGGGCGCACTGAGGAGGCAAGTTTGAGAACAGCTCTGTTTACGATTGCATTGATCGCCATATTTGCCGCCGCCGCCCCTGCGGCAGGGCCCGACAATAATGTGGAGTGGAGCGGAATCTCTCATATTGCCTTTCTGGACCGCAGCCCGCGCTGTCCGTTGGCCGGGCAGGACTTCGATCTGCGGGTGCAGAGCTGGGCCGGTGATCTCACGTCCGTCCGGGTCCGCATCGATGACGGCGGGGTCACCTTCGTAAGCGCGAGCCTGGTTGGAAGCCGCGGGCCTTATGACATCTGGGAGGCCCAGGTCCCTGCGCCTGCCGAAGACGTTATAGAATTCGTTTTCGAGCTCAATGACGGGACCGATACCGACTATCTGGGGCCCAATGGCATCTCGGACGGTCTTCCGTCCCCCGGCTTCGAGATGGATTTCATCAACCTCACTCACGCGCCTTATGGTTCCACGCCTGCCGCGGGCGGGGGAGTGGTGTTCAAGGTCTGGTCCCCAAACAGGACCGTCTGCCATGTCCGGGGCGAGTTCAATGGCTGGGATACCTCGGATCAGATGAGCCGGGTCGGCGAGGACTTCATCCTCTACGTGCCGGAGGCGGACGACCGGGACATGTACAAGTACTACTTCCAGAATACCAGGTGGAACACCGACGCGCGTGCCAGGTCCCTTAATCCCGGGAGCAACTACAATGCCTATGTCGAGGACCCGACACGCTATGTCTGGCAGGTAGACGACTTCGATGTTCCCGACTTCGAGGAAATGGTGGTCTACCAGCTCCACGTGGGGACTTTCGCGGGCCTCAATGACCCTTACGGGTCGGCGCCGATTCCTTCAAAGTATCTGAATGTCACGCAGCGGGCCGATCACCTGGCGGAGCTCGGCATCAATGTGGTCCAGCTCTGCCCGATCACCGAGTTCCCCTGGGACTACTCGGCCGGCTACAATCCCGTGACCCAGTGGGCGCCGGAGTCGTATTATGGAAACCCGGACGATGTCCGCGCGATGGTGGACGCGCTTCATATGCGTGGGATCGCGGTCATTCACGACATAGTGTGGAATCACTTCTCCCATGATGACAACTTCCTCTGGGACTATGACGGCACCCAGTTCTACTTCGACGACCCTGTTGTCAGCACCCCCTGGGGAAGTCAGGCCGATTTTGATGTGGACGGCGTCCGCCGCTGGTTTATCGAAAGTGCCCATATGTGGCTGGGTGAATATCGCATGGACGGTTTCCGCATGGACGCGACCGACTATATGAACATCTATCCTCAGGAGGCGGCGGGCTGGAGCCTGATGCAGTGGCTGAATAATCAGATGGACCGCCGGTGGATCGATAAGATCAATATAGCCGAACAGCTTCCGGACGATTCCTGGGTCACCAGACCGACCGACCTGGGAGGGGCCGGGTTCGACTCGCAGTATTATGATCACTTCACCGACCGGCTGCGCGAGGAGATAATCGCGGCGGCCTCGGGCGATCCGCAGATGTGGGTGATCCAGGACATCCTGACCGGGAGCGGCACCTATCTTTCGGGCCGGTATGTCACCAACTACTTCGAGCTTCACGATGAGGCCTGGCCGTCAAGCGGCGGGCAGAGAATGGTGAAGACGATCGACACCACCGCCCCGCATGACGATCAGTACGCAAAGGGACGCACCAAGCTCGCGCAGGGTATCGTGCTGACCGCCCCCGGAATCCCGGCCATCCTCCAGGGCACCGAGTGGCTCGAAGACAATGACTTCGGCACCGATGCCGGAAACCGCATCGATTGGTCGCACAAGACAACCTACGCCGGCATCTTCGACTATTACCGCGACGTGATCGGCCTCAGGACATCAAACCCGGCGCTCCGTGCGGATGCCGGGATCGAGGTTTTCCACGTGAACGACGGCGCCAATGTGATCGCCTTCCGCCGCACGGACTACGGCGGAAATGATGTGGTCGTTTTGGCCAATTTCTCCAATACCGACTATGCCGGCTACCGGATCGGCATTCCTCTCGACCAGAACTGGGTCGAGGCCGTCAACTCCCAAGACCCGAAGTACATGGGAGCGGGAACGACCAATCCGGGGATGATCACACCGGATGCGATAGGCCAGGATGGTTATTCGCAGTCGGTCGAGATCGCGCTCTCGAAGATGGCACTGGTGATCCTGACGCCCGAGGACTGCGCCGGCGTCGAAGATGGCGGAAGGCCCGGGGCAGGGTTAAGCCTCCACGCACCATATCCCAATCCGATGGCCGATGGCGCGCAGATAGCATTCGACCTGCCTGAGTCCGCCCGCGCGAAGGTGGCTGTCCACGATGTCACGGGGCGCCTGGTTCGCGTGGTGGGGGATGGCAACTATCCTGCGGGCAGGTCTGAGGTCATGTGGGACGGCACCAACAACCGGGGCGACCGTGTCGCTGCGGGTGTCTATCTCATCCGGATAGAGTCCGGCGGGAGGGAAGCCCTGAGGAAAGCCATCGTGCTGAGATAGGTTAGCGGCAAGGCCTCTCCCGTCCACCGTTCGCCGGCAATGTGCTCTATCAATCGAGCCGCACCGCTAGAAATACCGCTCTATCAACCCCGCGATGGCAAAGTGTCTGCCATTATCCTCGTTGCCGCCGGTTGTTACCATGATCAGGTCCATCTCGGGAAACCAGGCGATGAACTGACTGCCGTTCCCGCTCGCGTAGACCACAGGCTGCGTGCCTTCCCGGCCCGGCAGCTCCCCCAACCACCAGAGGTACCCGTACTTCTCAGGGCCGCTAGTAGAGATCTGCGGGCTTATGGACTTGCGGATCCAGTCGGCGGAAATCACCTGTTTGCCTTTCCACTTACCGTCATTGCGCAATAGCATTCCCAGCTTGGCCATGTCCCGGGGACGCAGCTGGAGGCTCCCATCCATCAGGCGGTAGCCGTCTTTAGCCATGTAAGACCAGTCATATTCAGTTATCCCCAGGGGCCCGAACAGGTATTGCTCGGCGAACCTGTCGGCATGCAGGCCTGTCGCTTCCTTGATCACGCCGGACAAAAGGTTCACATTGGCGCTATGATAGGCCCAGAGGGTGCCCGGTTCGTGGACGACTTTTCGCTCCAGAACCTGCTGAAAGAACTCCGGGCCGGTGTTATGAACGTCGCCGCCGGAGCCCCAATCCAGGCCCATCGACATGCTGAGCAGATCATGCAGGGTCTCAGCCTGCCATTGATTTCCGGACGGCTGCTCAAGATCGGGGAAGAAACTCAGCAGAGGTGCGTCCTCGCCCGGAATCTTTCCCTGATCAATGGCGGCACCCACCAGCAATGACGAGACGCTCTTGGTTGCCGACGCCAGCCGATGCAGATCGCCCCGCCCATAGCCGTGGAAGTATTCCTCGACCACGAGATCTCCGCCGGCAACCAGCAGAAGGGAGTGAATCACGCCGGCTTCACCTGCGCAGATGGCCTTGACCATGCCGGCGACGGCCGCATGCGATATGCCGGCATCCTGGCAGTCGGCGGTCGTCCAGCCGTCACCGGTGACGGGTGGGGGTGTGTAGACATAGGCAGCTGCGTCTTCCGGACATGCACGGAGACCGGAAATTGAATCTGGGTCGGTAAGAATCAGTTCCATCCCCGGTCCTTCCTTTTCACCGTAGAATAGCTGTCCGTCGATCCGCCCCCTGCCGAAATCCACCTCTCCCCGGTAGATGACTCCGGTGGCGTCCATGTGCATCTCCAGATCCGGGTCTTCCCAGATAACGCGGTCAACGGGAAGCTCGGTCTGTTTCTTCTTGTCCCTGACAGTGTGGACAATGCCGGTCCAGCCGTCACCGTCCTGCCAGATTTCCCAGCAGAACATGTCCGGCCCGGCCGTAGCCACCCAAACGCCGTCGGTGATATCTCTGGTGGCGGCGTGGTCGGCGGTGGTGCCACCGGCGTTATCTTGTGCCCAGCCGCTGCC
>JASFOL010000118.1:0-5477 GCA_050116545.1 bacterium
CAAGGGACCGCCTGGGTGGTGATGACCATGGCGGCGCCCAAGGCCATGATCAGGGGATGCTATTGCTCGGTGGGCGGAACCGTCGATCCCGGCATTCCGTGCGATCTATACTTCGCGGACATGGACGGCGACTGGAACCAGGACAATGACGGACTCTGGGGCGAGACCGGCGACGATGTCGACCTTTATCCCGACGTCTTCCTGGGGCGACTTCCCGGGAACACGGGTTTGCAGACACAGGTCATCGTCGACAAGATCCTGACCTATGAAGGCCGCTACAGCGTCCCGACGGATTATCAGCTGGAAATGCTCTTCCTGGCCGAATACGCCGATGCAAGCACCGACGGCGCAATCGGCAAGAACCTGATCGACACCGAATCGGTGCCTCCCAGGTTCGATCCCATCAACAAGCTCTATGAGTCCGACGGCACGGCCACCTGGAGTGCCGCGATGAGCAAGCTCAATCAGGGAATGAGCATCATAAACCACGACGGCCATGGCAATGCCGACCTGGTCTCGATCGGATCCAGCGTGCTTGACAAGGACGACATGGAAAGCCTGACCAATGGGCCGCGCTACTCGGTCTTCTATACCGTGGCCTGCATACCCGGCAATTTTGAAAACCCGATGGGCTGCTTCGGCAGGTCTTTCATCCAGAGCGAGAACGGCGGCGGTTTTTTCGTCGGCAATTCCCGCTATGGCTGGTACTGGCCGGGCAATCCCGGCTACGGGACCGGGGAGCTTTATGACAGGCAGTTCTTCAAGTCCATCTTCACCCGCCAGATGGAGCAGCTGGGCGTGATCCACCAGGACGCCAAGATCCAGCGCATACCATATTCGGGATCGAACAATACCGACAGGTGGACCCAGTTCGCCTGCAATCTCTTCGGCGATCCCGAGACGCCGATCATGGCGGACACTCCCGCGGTTCTCGCGGCCACCCATGCCGAGAGCCTTCAGGCCGGCAATCACCTGACGACTGTGAGCGTCACCGCGGGCGGCTCCCCGGTGGGCCAGGCCCGTGTGTGCCTCTGGAAAGAGGACCAGATCTACCTGGTCGATGAGACCGACGCATCCGGCGATGTGCAGTTCGAGTTCACGGCGATCGACAGCGGCGACATCCTGGTCACTGCGACCAAGAACGGTTACCTTCCGTACCTGAGCGGTATGAAAGTGTTGGACTCGTCCTCGGGCATTGAAGGCCAGGACGGCCTGACCCGCAAGATGATGGTCAATGTGTCGCCCAACCCGGTGATGGGAACCGCTTCGATAAGGTTCTCGCTTCCTGTGGCCGCGCGCGCGGGCTCGGAGGCCAGGATCGATATCTACAATGCGTCCGGGAGGCTGGTCAGGACCATTCCCGCCGGTCAAGACGGCGGCCGGGCCGGTGAGCTGACCTGGAACAGGAGACTGGATAGCGGCGCGGAGGCGCCTGCCGGAATCTACTTCCTCAAGCTCTCGCAGGGGAGGGAAGCGGCATCGACCAAGTTCGTGCTGCTCAGATAAGCGGCCTGACCGGATAGACCGGCTGATTTCCGCGGATCCTTCCGGCGCCTCTTTCATCGAAATAATATAGGGCGTAATTCCCGCCTGTCGACGGAGGTAGACTGAGCCGCCTTCCGGAGAGGGCGGGCATCGCCCTTTCTCTTTTTGTCCATCCATATCGCCGACCAGCTTGACTACGGGCCTGCCCACCCCGTAATGTGTGATAAGCGTGTTAGAGACGCTGTTGGAGACGGGATGTTCCCTGCATTGGATCAACAGGCTGACGTGAACGGGAGGTCCGGGGTTTGGCATCGTTTCTTGTGATCACATCCTCTGGAGAGCAAAGGCTGGTCTCGAGTAAGAAGTCGCTCCTGCGCGTGGGCAGGCTTCCGGAGAGCGAGATATATCTCGACGAGCCCGTGGTTTCCCGGCGGCATGCGGACATCTACAAGTCCGACTCGAGCTACTTCGTCAAGGACATGGGGAGCCGCAACGGGACGCTCGTCAACGGCGAGCGCATCACGCAGCCGACCGAAATCTCGCCGGGAGACACCGTTGGGATAGGCAATTCCCAAATCGTCTTTGAGCCTTCCGAGGGCATCTCATTCTTGAAGGAACAGGGTGCCGCCGAACCCACCTCCTCGGTGAGTTTGTCGGCACCGACACCTTCGGGCGCGAAGATGATGGCTCCGCTTGTGCTTCTTGAGACCGTCGCGGACATAGCGACCCAGATGGTTCAGGACAGGCCGCTGGAGAACCTGCTGGATTCCATCCTCAACCTCTGCGTGGACAAGACGCATGCGGAGAGGGCCGCAATCATGCTGCTGGATGAGGAGGGCAAGCTGGTGCCCAGGGCCTATCTCTCCAGGGCGAGGACACATAGCCAATTCGCGATAAGCAGTTCGATCGCCAGACAGGCCATCGATACCAACCAGGCGATTCTGGTAAAGGACGTGGCGGGCGACGACAATCTCAAGATGAGCGAGAGCATCGCCAGCCTGAAGATACGCTCGGCCATCTGCACACCGCTCTGGAACGGAGAGAAGACCGTGGGCGTTCTTTATGTGGACACCACCGCGCCCGAGCACCAGTTCGGGGAAATCGACCTTCTCTTCTACTCCACGCTCTCGGGCATGATAGCCGAGAAGGTCCAGAACGCCCTGCTGGCCGACATAGCCCGGGACAAGCGCCGGCTGGATGCGGAGCTGGAGATCGCCACCCAGATCCAGCACCGCCTCTTCCCATCCAAGATACCCGTGGTGGAGGGTTATGACCTCTCCGCCTTCAACAGGTCGTGCAACGAGGTCGGCGGCGATTACTTCGACGTGATCGCGCTGGGCGAAAGGGTTGGAACCGCCATAGCCGATGTTTCCGGCAAGGGAATAGGGGCCGCCATGCTGATGTCCAATCTCCAGGCTATGCTTCAGATCAGGGCCGGCGAGTTTGAGGGCCCTTCGAAGCTGATGGAGTGCATGAACAGCGACCTGAGCTCACGCATGGGCGAAGGCCAGTTCATCACCATGATCTACCTGTCGCTCAATCCCGAGGAGGGCCGGATCCGCTATTGCAATGCGGGACACAATCCACCCTATCTGCTGCGGAAGAACGGGGAGATCGATACCCTCGAGGTAAGCGGCATGCCGCTGGGCATACTTCCGGATCTTGAGTATGACTCTTCGGAGACCGAGATCGCATCGGGCGAGGTGCTCCTCCTTTACAGCGATGGCATAACCGAGTGCATGGACGGCAATGAAGACATGTTCGGAGATGACCGGCTCAAGGAGGTGCTCAAGCAGTCCGCGGAAGGCGATGCCCACAGCATAAGGGGAGCCATCTTTTCCGCCGTGGACACCTTCAGGCAGGACGAGCCTTATTCCGACGATATGACCCTGATAGTCCTCAAGCGCCTCTAATTCAAGAAAGGGGTCAGGTACCGATTCTTGAATTCAAGAATCGGTACCTGACCCCAAATTTGAATTTGGTTTTGTCGTTGTTTTGTCGTTGTGTTGTCGTTGTGTTTTACCTGGTCAGGACCACCTTCCGGGTTATATTGGTCTCACCCTCGCTTACGACGATGAAATAGGTGCCGGTCGATACGGCCTGGCCTGCATCGTTCCTGCCGTCCCAGGTGAGCGTGCGCTCTCCGCTGACGGAGCCGGACTCAAGCACCGTGCTCACGAGCTCTCCCTTGACCGAGTACACCCTTACACTGACCGGCTTGATCGACGTGCCGGAGAGTTTGACCGTGAAGCCGGACGCCGACGGGTTGGGACCGGATATCAGCGTATTGACCGGCGCGCGTTCGATCAGCGTTTCGGTCGGCTCGGTGGCCTTGCCCCCACCTATTCCGAATGCGTTCTGATTGATGAGCTGTCCCAGGCTGAAGGCCAGGGTGTGCGCTCTGGCGATGATGCGGCCGGCCACGTTTATCCGTTCGTTTCCCGGCTCATACCTGTGAGGTATCGCCGGGGTGTTACGGGTGACATCGGCGATCCTGTTGGCCAGTCTGGCCGCCATGCCGATGCGGCGAGCGGCATAGGCCGCCTCAGAATCTTCGAACAGGCTTCTCAAGATAGTATAGGTTTCGCCCGGAATCGAGTCCTGGTTACCCACGATGGCCTCTCTCAGGAAGCCATACTTGAGGCCGATCACGAAAGCCGGGCTTCGATTGTCCTCGCCCAGGCAGAAGACTGAGAACTCATCATCTTCCGAGAGGGTCCTCGTTAGAACCCTGAAAGCGTCCAGGGTCTGAGGAGGATCCTCAGCCTCGAACGCCCTCACGGTGATGTCCCTCCAGAAGGAGCAGGGCCCCGATGGGCGCTTGAACACCCTCACCCTCCGCGGCGCGACCCAGGGAGGAAGAGGATCATTGGTCTGCATCTCGACCGCGGCGATATAGTCAAACTCCGCGGTGGTGCTGACATCATAGAAGTCCCCGAAGAAGGCCACACCACCGGGCGAGGGGCAGGTATCGGTGATCTGATCGACAAAGAGCGAGCCCGCCGTGGCCACGAAGTCGAAGGTGATTGAAAGCCCCTCGGGCACGATGTCCACTCTGACATTGGAACCCTGAGGCACGTCGCCGGAATAGTTTTCCAGGGAGAAGATATAGATGCTGTCGCTCGCGCTTCCGACATAGTAAAGCCCGTTGAAGAAGGTCGCGGCCTCGGGTGTCCATCCATAAGGCATGGGAAGATGATGGGCCGCGAGGCGCTCCATATCGGCACTGGCCTCGTACACCGTATCGGGGGCATACGCGCTGGTGATGAAGTAATGGCCTCCATATTCGCTTATGCTTGTTGCATTCATCGGTGGAATGAAGGGAATTCCACTGAGATCTTCCGAGCCCCAGAAGTTCCCCAGAACGTCCACCACGAAGACCGAGTCATACTCGACATCGGTCACCAGATTCACATCGACGGCCTCGCCGCCCTCATGAAACACCATGCCTGCCGGAGCTATTATCCGGTCATCCAACACTGTGTCCAGTACTGCCACCTCGCCGTCAATCCATTCGAAGCGAATCAGCATGCCGGTGGTGTAGTCCGCGACCCAGTAGACATAACCGCCTTCACAGGAGGCCCCCTCGAACTGGGGCCAGATGGGACCATGGTCCAGCCACTCGTGCTCGCCCAACACGTCGCCGGTGGGCGCATCTACAAGGTAGAACCACTGGGACGTATCGGTGTCCACGGTGACAAACAGATTGTACGCGTCATGGGTCATGCCCAGTACGGGGCAGCCATAGTACGGACGCGGCGCGGCTATCTTGCCGACATAGTCGAAGTCGGCGAAGGCTGAAGTGGATACCACAATAAGTAAGACAAAAATGACAGCTATAGCGACTCGCATATTCTCCTCCCGATTCAGGGGTTGAAAGACAAATATCTACTCTTACGATTACCATTATACCATGAGGAGCCCCTGTCTTCAAGGCCTATGAGGCCGCGCAGGCAAAGCAGGGGGGGCAAATGGAGACGGTGCGCTTTCAA
>JASFOL010000119.1:0-5473 GCA_050116545.1 bacterium
CGCGAATTGTGAATTCACAATTCGCGACCTGACCCCGATCGACTTCCCTCCCAACGCCTGGCGCGACCGGGAGCTTACCGGGACCTATGCACGCCGGGGAAACCAGTGCCGGGTGCGTTTGCAGATCTCAACGAGACTCAGCATGACCGGCACCTCAATGAGGACACCGACCACCGTCGCCAATGCCGCGCCCGAGGCAAGGCCGAAGAGAGTTGCGGCGGTCGCAATGGCAACCTCGAAGTGATTTGACGCTCCTATCATTGCACTTGGCGCTGCATCCCGGTAATCCAGCTTCATAAGGCGCGCCAGTCCATAGGTTATCCAGAAGATCAACATGGTCTGGATGAAAAGCGGTATGGCGATCCAGCCGATGGTGGCGGGATTGGCGGTAATGACGTCGCCCTTGAAGGAAAAGAGCAGAATGAGGGTAAACAGAAGTGCCGTGATTGAGATGGGCGTGAGAACCGGAAGAAAGTGCTGTTTGAACCAATCGATGCCCTTCCTGGAGACGATCCAGCGCCGGGTGAAATAGCCGCAGAGTAGCGGCAGTCCAACATAGACTGAAACCGAAAGCAGTATTGTCTGCCAGGGAATGGGCATCGCGTTCACACCCAGGAGAAATCCTCCCAGCGGACCGTACAGGAACAGCATGGCGAGGGAGTTGATAGCGACCATCACAAGTGTGTGGCCGTCATTGCCCCTGGCGAGATAGCTCCACATGAGAACCATCGCGGTACATGGCGCTATCCCAAGAAGGATGCATCCGGAAATATAGCTTCTCCAGAGCTCGACCTCCTGTCCCGACTTCACTATCTCCGTGCCGGGCAGGAATTGCCTGAAGAGGTATCCCAGGAACAGCGTGGATATTGCGTACATCGTGAACGGTTTCACCGCCCAGTTTATGACCAGAGTGAGCCCGACCGGACGGGGCGTCCTTCCAGCCCTCACAACCCTGGAGAAATCGATCTTCACCATGATGGGATACATCATGAAGAACAGGCATATCGCTATTGGTATTGAGACCTGATAGACCGAGACGGCATCAAGGGTCTTCGCCAATTCCGGCGCCGCTCTTCCGAGCGCGATTCCCGCTGCTATGCACAGGCCTACCCACACGGTGAGGTACTTCTCGAATACTGAAAGGCGCTTGACCTCTTTCATCACCGGGGGATTCGCCAATGGATTCATCTTGCGATTGTCCATCATGACCTGTAGTGGCGGCAGAGCTGCTTCACCGGCGTTCGCCTCACCTCTTTGAGCCGTTTCGCATCGTCAAGGACATGCCTGTCACCGGACAGTGAGTTCTGCACCCATTTCAAGGCGGCTGCTGCTCCTCCTCGGGACGTGGCCGGGTCGGCAAGCCGATAAAACATCCATCGACCTTCCTTCCTGGCCTCGACCAGCCCGGCCCCGTGCAGCAGAGCCATGTGTTTTGATACTGTCGAGGGAGCCAGTCCAAGCATCTCTATGATCTGGCAGACGCACAGTTCGCCATCCTGAAGGAACATCAATGTTCTCACACGGTTCTCATCCGACAGAGCTTTCGCGACAGTCAGGAACTCTCTCATCAAGTTCTTCTCCTCACTGGTCAAACGGCCGGGCACCTTTCCGTTCTTCTGCCGACAGTCTGCCTTCATATAACCATAGCACCTTCTTGGCCTTGACGGCCGCCCGCTGATCGTGAGTAACCATGACGACGGTCTTGCCTTCCAAGTTCAGCTCGGCCAGGAATTCTATAATCTGCTGGCCGGTAGCAGGATCCAGGTTGCCCGTCGGCTCATCTGCCAGGATCACCTCCGGGTCATTCGCCAACATCCGCGCGAGGGCGACGCGCTGCTGCTGGCCCACGCTCAGCTCCGGCGGCTTATGATCGAGTCTGTCGCCAAGCCTGACCTTCCTGAGAAGCGATTCGGCCCTGGACGTCTGCTCCTCTTCAGTCTCCCGGTTCAGCAGGAGCGGCACCTCCACATTTTCGATGGCCGAAAGGTAAGGTATCAGATTGAATGTCTGAAATACAAAGCCCATCCTTTCCCGCCTTATGCGCGCCCTGTCATTTGCAGGCAAGTCATATAGAGACCTTCCCTCGAGCAGAACACGACCTTCCGAGGGCGAGAGCATGCCTCCCAGAGTCAGGAGAAAGGTGCTCTTGCCGCTGCCGCTCGGCCCCACGATGCATATGAAATCGCCCTTCTCGATGTTCAGGCTTACCCTGGACATGGCAATGACATCCCGGCCGCGATGCTTATAGGCCTTGCTGGCTTCTTCGATTCGCAGCACCGATCAGACCTCCTGGAGCGACACGCACGGATCGAGCCCGGCCGCACGCCGCGCGGGAAAATAGCTCGCGGCAAGGGCGATGGCTGTTGACACGCCGACCGCCCACAGGGCGAGGACAGGCATCGGCAGAACCGGCACTCCCGCGATTCCAGGGCCAAGAGTCACCGACAGGATAGTCCCCAGGACGAAGCCGACGAACCCGCCGGCAGAGCCCAGCAGGAGCGCTTTCAGAAGAAACAACCTCAGCACTATGGAGGATGTCGCTCCCAAAGCCATGAGCGTACCGATCTCACGCCGCCTTTCGAATACGTTGGCGAACATGTAGTTCGCGATGCTTGCCAGGCCAACAAGAACTATTATCACAAGGAAGAGCAGGGAAATGCGGGACATCATTCGATTGGTCCTGATCTGAGTATCAACGACCTGAGTAATCGTGATGACTTTCGCCTCCGGAAGCAGCCGGTTGATCTTCTCCACCAGGCCGGCGGAAATCTCGTGACAGCACCCAACGACCTCGATGGCGTTTACCACGGGGCCTTTTCCCGCCAGGTCCTGAACCTTGTGAAGATGGGCGAAGATGCGAGAGTCGTCAATGGTGCCGGTCTGCGGCAGGGCTGCTATCACTCTGAACTTGCTTCCCAGCAGGTCGAGTGCGTCGCCCTCCTTGATCGACAGGGCGTCGGCCACTTCGGCACCCACAAGCACCTCATCACTCTCCAGGGTCTCAATCACCCGCTTTCGGACAAGCGTTTCCCTGGGGGCCTCAGCACCGGCACCAGGAGCATCCGTTGTCACTCCGCACCCCACCGGCCTTGAGAATATGCCGGCACCGGCCCAGGCGGCCTTCGCCTGGAACTCGTTCTTGGGGAGTATCCCGGTCAGCGTGAAACTCCTGTCCCGAATCTCGACGGGGACCGAGAGTTTCGGAGACAGATTGTCAAGTCCCTGGATATCCGACATCACAAGTCTTGTGACGTATTCCTCCGGGAGCTCCTCACTGTGAAGATCAGAGCTATAGTAATCCTGCAGAGAGACAGATTTCGGGAGGATGAGGACATTCGCGCCCAGCGTGTCCAGCTGTCTTGCCACGGCCTTCTCCGAGAAGAAGGTGATGTTCTTGATCGCGACGATCACCGTGACGCCCAGCAGGACCGCCAGGAAGCCGGTCAGCAGCTGATTCTTGCGCTCAAACAGCTCCCGCCAGACAAGGGTTCTGAGCTTCATGGGCAGGGCCCCCCTACTGGCCGCATCCGCCGGGGCCACAACCGTTCGGTCCGCATCCGCCACCGGTAGAAAGCGCCGCGACTATTGCTTCTTTTTCTGTTCCGCCGCTGAACCTGGCTATCGCCCTGCCGGGAGGCACAAGGCAGACTGTGACGGCTTCCGCGGTTTCCGGGGTGACCTGTAATGCCCTGAGAAACCCGGTTTCGGCAGGGTCCGAAGGATCGATGGTCACCAGCTCGGTCGAGGGGCCGTAATTGGGGTCGGCCTTGAAATCCCGAACCCCCTTCATGGCTGCATCGTTTGACGAAGTTCTACCATTCTGGATGCTGACGAGTACCAGCCGGCGATCCTGGAGAGCCTTGAGCGACTTCTCCTCTCCCGGACTGGCGAATGCGTCGAGCAACTGCTTCTCTTCGAAGCCCGGTGGGAAGCCCCCCGTGATAGCGCCGTTCGGGGCCACCGCCAGAATGAGTGGCATGGGAGCGCCTCGAACATTGTACCTGTCTATGAGGGGCAACTCTGCCCGATTCCTCATGTCAATCTCGAGAGAGACAGCCCTCCCGGAGATCTGTCCCATTGCCTCCGTCAATGCGACCCTTACCGAATCTGTGCGCTCACTCTCATCAGAGTAGAAGAAGATGAAGGCGTACTTGCCGGCCGCCCCTGCCCTCTCGATGACTGAAGCGGCTTCCGTCTCGATCCTGGTGCCGGAGGCTTTGCCGGCCGCCACGGTGGACTTCCTCTCAGTTCCAGCAGTTTCGAGAGAAGAGCCGGCGCTTGACCCCGGTGTCTGATTCTTCTTCATGATCATCACCGCGAAGACAACGGCCGCTGCAACAGCTACGGCGACAGTGGGTACAATTCGCTCTCTCATGACAGATATCCTCCATCGTGAATCTTCGACAAGCGGCGAGGAAGGCCTCCTGCGGGAGCCGGCCCCCCTCGGCTATTACGTTACTTCGCCATATAACGAATTGTATCGCGCCTGCGCTCTTCAGGCAAGGACAATCTGGGCCAATGCGGCTTGATCGCAAAGTGCCGGGCAAAGAAAAAAAGGGACAGCCTGGGGCTGTCCCTTTGGGCTTCTCTTCAGAAAACCTACATCTCGGTTGCGCCTTCGACCCGGCCGCCCAGATACTTGGCCAGGAACTGTTCCGCGGCGCCATAGAACTTGAGCCTGTTCTCGGCTTTGACGAAGCCGTGGCCCTCGTCCGGGAACAGCATGTACTCGCAGTCTATGCCCTTGGCCCTCATGGCCTCGACCACCTGCTCGCTCTCGGTCTGCTTGACGCGCACATCATTCGCACCCTGCACTATCATCATGGGGATGACGATATTGTCGACCTTGAACAGAGGTGAGCGCTCCTTGAGGAAGTCCGCCTCGGTGTTGGGATTCCCCACCCTGAGGTACATCAGGTCGAGAAGCGGCTTCCAGTATGGCGGAATGGTCTCGAGGAAGGTGATCAAGTTGCTCGGGCCCATTCCCGCGATCGCACAACAGAACACCTCCGGTGTGAACGTGGCTCCTACGAGCGCGGCATAGCCGCCATAGGAATGACCGTAGATCGCGATCCTTTCGGGGTCGGCGATTCCCTGACCGACCACCCAGTCGACCGCGTCCAGGAGGTCATTGTGCATCTTGCCGCCCCACTCTTTGTTGCCGGCATTGAGATGTTCCTTGCCATAGCCGGTGGAGCCCCTGAAGTTGACCTGAAGACAGGCATAGCCCCTGTTGGCCATCCACTGTGCCTCGGGATTGTAGCCCCACGTGTCCCGGTGCCAGGGCCCGCCGTGAACATTCAAGACCACGGGCAGGTTCTCCCTGGGGATTCCCGGCGGATAGGTGATATAGCCCTCGATCTTCAGGCCGTCTCTTGAGGTGAAAGTGATCGGCTCCATACTGGCAAGCGTGTATTCCTCGAGCGCAGGCCTGTGGACGAAGAGGAAGGTCGCTTCCTTTGTGTCACGGTTA
>JASFOL010000120.1:0-5452 GCA_050116545.1 bacterium
GCCGCCTGTTGCCATGCATCTCAATAACGCCACTTCAGCCTCCGCTGCCTCTCCTGGAAAAACCTGATAAGCGGTTCAACATAGTCCTCATCTGTCTTAAGGCCGATCTCATCCACCTTGGCCCTGTTGAGCGCTCTTTTTCTTCGCCTGCGCACTTCGTCGGCTGCCTCGCTGAACATCTCCGCAAACTTCTTGCGGCTCAGGTCCAGGATCACGCGCCGGCCGGTCTCACCGTCCTCCACCTCCACGAGGCCCAGCGGCGGGATTTCCTTCTCCTTGGGGTCGGTCACCGTGACAGCGACCACGTCATGCTTCCGGTTGGCTATGGTAATGGCGCTCTCATAGCCGGAGTCCCTGAAGTCCGATATGCAGAACATCACGCTGTGCCGCTTGACCACTCTCATTGCATGCTCCAGGGCTGACGCGATATTGGTTCCCCTGGAGCGCGGCTTGAAGTGGAGAATCTCACGAATGATCCTCAGTACATGCTTTCGACCCTTCCGCGGCGGCACGAAGGTCTCGATCTCATCTGTGAAGATCAAGAGCCCCACTTTGTCATTATTGCGTATAGCAGCGAATGCCAGGACCGCGCCCACCTCCGCAGCCACCTCCCGTTTGAGCCGGCCGCCGGTCCCGAAATCGAAGGAGCCGCTTGCGTCGAAGACGATCAGAACCGTCAGCTCGCGCTCCTCCACATATTTCTTAACATGCAGGCATCCCGTGCGGGCGGTCACATTCCAGTCGATATTGCGTATGTCGTCGCCGGGCTGGTACTCGCGCACCTCGTCGAACTCCATTCCACGGCCTTTGAAGATGCTCTCATAGCTTCCGGCGAAGGTATCCCTGACCATCGACCGCGTGGTGATTTCGATGCGCCTTACCTTGTTGAGAATCTCTCGGGGTATCAAGTGAGACCTCCCTAGGGTATCTCGATCTTCTCAAACACCTTGGTGACGATGGTCTCTGGGGTTATGTCCTCGGCCTCGGCCTCATAGGATGGAATGATCCTGTGTCTCAGGACTTCCATCCCGATGGCGCGGATGTCCTCGGGAGTCACATAACCGCGCCCCCTCAGGAAAGCATAGGCCTTGGCGCCGATGGTGAGATAGATGCTGGCGCGAGGGGAAGCACCGAAGTCTATTAGCGATCCCAGGTCCTCAAGCCCGTAGCGGGACGGTTCCCGGGTGGCCATCACGATGTCGACGATATAGTTCTCGATCTTCTCATCCACGTAGATGTCGTAGATGGTCTTGCGGGCCTTGATGATCTGCTCCGGAGAGGTGACCGTCTGGGCCCCGGGCACATCACCCTTGGTCATCCGCCTCAGGATCTCGAGTTCCTCATCGCGCGAGGGATAGTCAACGATCACCTTGAGCATGAAGCGGTCCACCTGGGCCTCCGGCAGAGGATAGGTTCCTTCCTGCTCGATGGGGTTCTGGGTGGCCATCACCAGAAAAGGTTCCTCCAGCGGATACGTGGTGTCTCCCAGGGTCACCTGCCTCTCCTGCATTGACTCAAGCAGCGCGCTCTGCACCTTCGCGGGCGCGCGGTTGATCTCGTCGGCCAGGATCAGATTGGCGAAGATCGGTCCCTTCCGGGGCTTAAACACTCCCTCCTTCTGATCATAGATGAGGGTGCCCACAAGGTCGGCCGGCAGGAGGTCGGGGGTAAACTGCAGCCGGTGGAAACTGGTGTGAATCGTGTCCGACAGGGTCTTGACGGCAAGCGTCTTGGCCAGGCCCGGCACGCCCTCGATAAGCACATGGCCCTGGCACAGAAGCGCCACCAGCAGGCGCTCGACGAGGCGTTTCTGCCCGACGATCACCTTGTCGATCTGGTCCATGATCTGCCCGACAAAGGCGCTCTCAGTCTTGATTCTCTCGTTCAGGGCAAGGATATCCAGTTCCATATTCGACTCCTTTCAGGATAGGTCTATCGGTGTATAACACCTTTGCTTTGAGCCGGTTCCGGAGAAAATCGGCAAGAGCCGGTGATAGACACCAATTTCCGAATGGAAGCGCTCATACTGCCGGAAACGAGTGTGTGTTCACCCCTCTGAAGGGGCCCGGACCTGACCGAAATCGGTGTGGATCACCTATTTCCTGGTCCCAATTTCCCGCTCCGCCTTCCCGGCCTCCACTATAGTATTCACGTGGATATCAACATCATCGGCGATATCGAAGGCATAACCGCCCGCGAACACCGCGCACACCGGAATCTCACGCTTCAGACATTCAGCAAATACCAGGGCATCACGGTTTTTAAGACCTTCCTTGGAAAGCGCCAGGCCCCCGAGCTTATCCTTGAGATATGGGTCCGCCCCGGCAAGGTAGAATACGATTGAAGGCCGGTGACGGTGGAGGATCTCACCTGTGACTTTGAGCCTGCTCAGATACTCTTCGTCTCCGGCACCGTCGGGGAGCCCGATATCCAGATCGCTTCGCTCCTTGGGAGGGTAGTTGTTCTCCTGGTGGATCGAGAATGTGAAAACGTCCGGGTCCTGGCTGAAAATGAAGGCAGTGCCGTTTCCCTGATGAAGATCGCAGTCGATCACGCAGGCGCGTTTGATCTTCTCCTCCCGCCTGAGTACGGCAATGGCGATCGCCACATCGTTGAGATAGCAGAAGCCCTCGGCATGATCGGGGTAGGCGTGGTGGAATCCCCCGCCTATGTGGACGGATATCCCGTCGCGGAGCGCGAGACGCCCGGCCGCGATGGTGCCGCCCGCGGTCACCATGAACGAGTCCACTATCTCAGGCGTGAGCGCCATTTCGGAGCGCATGGTGCGATGGGTCATTCTCCGGTTGATGAAGTCCTCGAAGTACTCCCGGGTATGAATGAGGAGCACTTCCTCGGCGCTCGCCCGACGCGCTTCGACCAGGTCGGTTTCGGAGACAATGCCCCTTCTCATGGCCTCCTCCCTCGTGAGCCGGTACTTCTCTACGGGGAACACGTGGCCGAAAAGGTCCACCTCGTATGCGTCGGAGACCACCAGTTTCATTGCGCGCCCACCAGTTTCACTAGTTTCGTTCAGCGCCGGCCAGTCGAGTCAGTCGCCCGCCAGTTTCATCGGTTTGATTCAGCGCCGGCCAGTTGAGCCAGCCGCCCGCCAGACAGCGTCAACCGCCCACCAGACCGCGCGCATAGATGATGAAGCCCCCGCCTACCACAATGAGAAAGCAGCCGCAAATGGCGAAGACGATCTTGTACCAGAGCCCCTGGTTATAGCTCAGGCCCAGTGAGACCAGGTAGGACACCACCGTATACCATACGAGGTCCGAGGAGATGTGTCCGGTCGCGAAAGCCACTATGCCCCAGTAGCCCAGCGATGAAGATGCGACCAGCATCGAGGCCCCGATGCTTCCCCACCAGCCAAACCAGTAGGGGTTGGACAAAGTGGTGGTCATCCCGAGCAGCACCGGAGTGCGCCTGCCGGTGCTCTTGCCCTCACGGGCAGTGAGGATCTCCTCTTCCAGGGAGCGGAGCTTGAGCAGCATACTCACGCCCATGAATACCAGGAATGCGCCACCCACAACCGCCACCACAATCTTCACCTTGGGATCATTGAGAAAGGCGGACAGCCCCAGGATCAGGGCGACAGTTATGGCGATCTCGGTGATGCCGTGGCCCACTGTGACGAGAGGCCCGGCCCATGCACCCCTGCGCCCCGCCTCCTTGATAGTGACTGTGAGCACGGGGCCGGGAACCAGAGCCCCCGAAAAACCTATGAGAAAGGACATCCAGAAGATGCCTAGAAAACCCAGCATCGAAGCTTCCTTGAATTGGGCTCAAGCACCAGACAATGGCAGTGTATGCCAGGATCAGGACTTGACGGTCTTCTTCCTGGCGGGCTTCTTCGCGGCCTTCTCCAGTTTGTCTACCCTGGCCCTCAAGGCATCGACCTCGCCCTGGACTTTCCTGAGGTCATCGATCCAGCGAAGTTTCTTCCCGACCGCTTCTATCCGTTCATCAACCACCTTTCTCACGTCGGTGGCGGCACTCTGAGCCTTCTGCTGGAGCTCTTCAAGCGCCTTTGAGCGGTCGGCGCTGGCCACCTCGCCGCGCTTGACCAGGTCCTCTACCACATCTTCCAGCTTCTCACGCGTGGCAGATGCCATTCCCACGCCCAGATACACAATGTTCCTGATGGTCGACATTCTGTGACCTCCTTTGTCTAGGGGACTTTCCTCTATTCTAATCTAATCCAAGATTCGGAGCCGTTCAAGACCAAAGCCCCGGGCAGGCTGCTTTTGTCGTCGTGAAAACGCCTCATCGGCCGGTATGATCAGCTTGCCTTTTGGGGTCTCTGAATGGTAGTCTACAGGGCGGTTAAGTGTGCGCGGCCGTGTGAAGAGGGCGGCGCCCGGTGCACAATGCGCGCCCAATGCGTTCTGCGCCCCATTCAACGCGGCGCACGATGCAATGCGCGTCCGGAAGGGTAATTATGTTCAGGTCTGTTCTGATAGCAAACCGTGGTGAGATCGCGCTCCGGGTGATTCGCGCCTGTAAGGAACTCGGTATCCGTGCCGTGGCCGTCCATTCGGAGGCCGACGCCGCTTCTCCCCACCTGGAATACGCCGACGAGACGGTCTGCATAGGAGGCTCCCGGAGCGCCGATAGCTATCTCAACATGGAAGCCCTGATTCAGGCGGCCGTCCAGAGCGACTGCCAGGCCCTGCATCCGGGTTACGGTTTCCTGGCCGAGAACGCGCTCTTCTCGGCGCTCTGCGCCCAGAGCAAGATCACTTTCATCGGCCCTCCACCGGGCGCGGTCAGGCTCTTCGGTGATAAGGCGCGCGCCAGGGAGACCATGAAGGGCGCCGGTCTGGATCCCATTCCCGGAACTGAGGGTACCGTGGACGGCCTTGAGGCCGCGAGGTCCGCGGCGGAGGAGATCGGCTACCCGGTGCTCTTGAAGGCCAGCGCGGGCGGAGGCGGCAAGGGTATGAGGATAGTGAACACCAGGAACGACTTGGAGAATGCATTCAATGAGGCCTCGCTCGAGGCCGAGAAGGCCTTCGCCAATCCGTCGCTCTACATGGAAAAGTACATCTCGCGGGGCCGCCATATCGAGTTCCAGATCCTGGCGGATGTTTTCGGAAACGCCGTTCACCTGGGTGAGAGGGAATGCTCGATCCAGCGCAGCCATCAGAAACTGGTGGAGGAGTCCCCGTCTCCCGCGGTGGACGAGGCCACCAGAAAGGCTTTCGGGGAGAAGGTCTCCCGGGCGGTCGCGGCGATCGGCTATGTCAATGCGGGCACCGTGGAGTTTTTGAGGGATGAGACCGGCAACCTCTACTTCATGGAGATGAATGCGAGGCTCCAAGTCGAACATCCCGTGACCGAGATGGTGACAGAGTTCGACATCGTCAAGGAGCAGCTCCGGATAGCCGCCAACTGTCCCCTGAGCATCACCCAGGATGACATCGAGATGAAAGGCCACGCGATCGAG
>JASFOL010000121.1:0-5444 GCA_050116545.1 bacterium
ACCGGCAGCAGGAGGACAAGGGAAAGGGTGGCGATGTCAAGATCGCGTCTCATCGCCCCGGGCACTCTGGGGGTTCTCCTCGCCGGCATCCCGGGTGTGGCCGAAGTGATCACGGCGTCACCAGATGGAAGCTCTCAAGTAGAGCGAGAGCATCGAGACATTGTAGTCATCCTCCAGGGCGAACTCGTGCTGGATATATCTCTCCTCCAGGTTGAGCCTGGCGCCGCGCCCGAACTCATAGGAAAGCGTCCCCAGATAGGTGATCCGCCGGTTATCGGTCTTCAGGGTGAAGCCGTCTTTCTCGGCACCCTCACCCGAGTAGATGCCTGTCAGGCCCAGGGTGAGGTCCTCATTGATATTGAAATAGCCTCTCAGGCTGAAGGTCGGGTAGGCCAGGATCGATGAATCCGCCCCGGCCGGGTCGAAGCCCGGGTCTATCGATGAGAGGTACTTGGCAAATAGAGCAACAAGGAAGCGGCCCTCGGAGTATTCCAGACGAAGCCTCACGCCTCTCCTGTTGGCATTGTAGGAGAGGGCGCGGAAGAAGGAATCCCAGTTGGGGGAGAGGTAGATATAGGCCCCGTCGAACCTGAACTTCCTGTCCCCGGATGTCTCCGCGATCAGGGAGAAGATGCCTCCATAGCCCTCGAGTTCGGGCGCCGCACCGGCCTTGTTGTTGGTTATGGTTTGGTTCCACTCTCCCCCGAAGCTGAGTCCCCTGGCCACGGGCACCTCCCACACCAGTCCGTACACCGTGTTGTCGAATAGCTTCTGGGTGGAGCCGCCCCCGAGCAAGTCGCTTTCAGCGTCCTCTTCGGATCTCACCACGAGTGCGGAGGCCTCGATCAGGGAGGAGACCCGTGTGAGGTAATGCTTGAGATCGAGCTTGGCGCCATAGGTCATCACGGGAGTGGTCTCGATGTCCTCGCCGGCTACGGTCGCTATGTCGGATTTGGTGTAGAAGCCGCTGCCACCCACGATGTCCCAGGGAGTGGCTTCAGCCCAGACCCCTTCGAATGTCAGGGTCGGCCCCAGCTCCTCGAGGCTCTCGCCCACGATGGTTCCTGCCACACCGGGTGAGCCCGGGCACACGGCGCAACCGCCGCCCCCTCCTTCGGGATCGTCATTGAGGTCCCATCGCATCAGGGTTAGAGGAGAGTAGCTGATATCGAAATATCCGAACCTCGACCTCAGGGCAGGTGTCTCATAGGCCGCGAAGACACTCCCGAACTCAGACGAGAGGTACTCCGGCCCGGTCCTGAGCACGATCTCCCCCTCATTGGAGACCCGGAGCTTTCCGCCCACGCTTATCCTGCCGGTGACCGGGTATGCGACTTCCAGGGCAAATCTGTTGCGGTAGTTGAATCCGCGCGTGAGCAGCTCTCCGTATGTGCCTACTATATGGCCGGGCTCCGCCGAATCTACATAGCGTAGGCGCAGGCGGACATCGCCCGTCCAGTCGAGATCATCGATCGAGGCCGAAGCCGCAGTCGGAAGCAGGAGTGCTGCAATGGGAAGTAGGACTGCGACAATCGGTAACAGGGCTGTTGCGGTCCTCACTGTTTCGGCGCTCCCGATCTTTCGACAATTTCATCCAGCGTTTTGGCAAGCACATCATAGAGATCTGGCGGATGGTCATACTGGGCGAGCAGGATCTTTCCCCCCTTGTCCACCACAAACACGCTGAAGGTATAGTCAAGCGCCTTGTATTTCCGGACCACCCGGCGCCCCTGATCCCACAGCGTTGGAAACCCTATTGCCTCACCCTTTACGAAGGCCCGGACTCCATGAAGATTTTCGGCATCGAAGTTGACCCCCAGGAACACTATACCCGAGCCTGAATAGGCTTCGTGAGCTTTCTTGACCTCGAGAAGGGCGGCCTTGCAGCTGGGGCAGGCCATGCTCCAGAAGGTCACCACAGTAGCCTTGTTCGTGTAGACATTCTTGCCGAAGTCAACCATCTCGCTGGTAATGAGATCCTCCAACCCGAAACCAGGCGCCATGTCCCCGGCCTGCAGTCGGTCAGATGCCTTCCCCGACTTTGAAGCCCCACCCGAACAGCCCATCGTCACCAGCACGCATACGCATATCACCGCCACCGAGAACCTCATATTGCCTCCTCGCGCTATCACACACTCTCTTCAGGCTATTGTAGAAAAGGATCCAACAGGTAGGCATTGTAACAGGGAGGGAGCTTGTGGACAAGAGGTACAAGGGGTCGGGTCACGATTCTTGAATTCTGTGAATCGGTACCTGACCCCAAATTTGAATTTGGGCTTCGGTTGGGGGCCGGAGTGTGCTAAGATAGTGGACACGGAGCGGGGCACGCCCCGCTTTATCTGTTTTGGCGACTACTGAGGCACCGCACGGGAGGCGTGTATGCACAGGGACTTTTGTCTGCTCATCGCTTTGATCATGGCGGGAATCTGGGGCGCGAGCGCGTGCTCGGCCGCGACCTTCACTCGGACGGTGGAGGTGCCGCTGCCCGAGGTTTCCTATGCGGATGGGAAGGCCGCGCTTCTTGTCGAGGGCTTCCCCGGCTTCGGCGACCCTGGAGAGCCAATCCTGCCGATCCACACCTTCTCGATTCTCCTGCCCTCGGGCGAAGACGTCGATCAAATTGAGGTAGAAGCCTTTGAGTCGGAGGAGATCATCCTCGACCTTCCCCTGGAGTGGGGACAGCCCCAGGCTCCGCGGGGCATGGACATTTCCTGGGAGCCGGCAGGGTCTGAGGCGGCGATTTATGATGATGACCGCCCCTTTCCGCCCCGGGCGGCGGTTCATGTCACCACCCAGACTTTTCGCGGATACAATATCGCCTACTTCAGGGTCTATCCCGTGCGGTACGTGGGCAGGCAGAGGCGCCTTATCTGTTCGCGCAGCCTCAGGGTCACGGTGGAGACGGCTCCGGCAGCCGGAATGCTCGCCAGGTCGGCCGGGACGCTCCGGCCCCACGCCGAACGCGACATCGCCGGAGTCCGCGGGCTGGCCGATGACTTCACGGCCGCGGCCACCTATGCTTTGCCGAACTCCGGGACCGGAGGCTCCGGGCGGCAGGCTCACCTGCTGGGAAGCGGCCTGGTAGATCCTGACAGGACCTATCCCTTCCTGATCATCACCACCAATGCCTTCAAGCCCGCCTTCGAGGTCCTGAAGCAGCACCGGGACAGCCAGGGACTGACCACGGCCATTGTCACCCTTCCCCAGATCACGAGCTACTATTCCGGCCTGGACCTGCAGGACCGCATAAGGCAGATGATCACGGATGCCTATCTCAACTGGGGCACCGAGTATGTGCTCCTGGGTGCCGACGATGGCGCGATTCCCCACCGCGGTTTCTATGCGGAGATACTTCCATATGTGACCGATGCCGACATTCCGGCCGACATCTACTACGGGGCTCTTGACGGGACCTGGAATGATGACGGCGACGGGCGCTGGGGCGAGCCCGGCGAGGACGATCTCCTGCCCGAGGTGAGCGTCGGCCGCGTCTCTGTCAGTTCGCTCACCGAGGCCGACAATTATGTCAACAAGGTGATCCGCTACGAGACCGCGCCGGTCACGAGCCAGATCAAGGTTGCTCAGATGGCGGGGGAACTCATATACGATGAGCCGACCTGGGGCGGCGACGAGAAGGAAGAGGTGAGACTGGGCTCATCGGCCCACGGGTTCACCACCACGGGCTTCCCACCCTCCTTCACGGTGCACACGCTCTATGATAAGGATCTCTATCCGGCCGAGTGGAGCGCCGCGGACCTGATCGCCCTCATGAACAGCGGGCGGCATATCATCAACCATTCAGGCCATTGCATCAACTGGATGTGCATGAAGATCGATACCAGCGTGATCCCGACCAGCTTCACCAATGACGGTATAAGCAATTCCTATATGGTGATCTATGCGCATGGTTGCTACTCGGCGGCCTTCGACAACAGGACCACGGACGGAAGCTATGTCGGGGACGCGGTGGCCGAGTACTTCACATTCATAGAGAACGGCGCGGTCGCCTATATCGGGAACACCCGCTATGGTTGCGGCTTTCACGGCGACACGCGGAGCGCCGCCCAGTACTATGACCGCGAATTCTTCGACGCCCTGTTCGGAGAGGGCATAAGCGTGATCGGCGATGCCTTCACCGACTCCAAGGTCGACAATATTCCCTATATAGATTTCAGGGGAATGCGCTGGACCTATTACACGCTCACCCTGATAGGCGACCCCGCCATGGACATCTGGACGGACATCCCCGGCACTCTCACGGTGGATGCGCCCCCGGAGATAGGCATCCCTGACAATAGCGTCGAGATAGCGGTGACCGGTGGCGGCTCTCCGGTCGAAGGCGCCAGGGTCAGCCTCTTCTCAGACAGCACCTGCTATTGCCACGGATTCACGGACTCTGAAGGCCTGGTGCATCTTGATCCTGCGCTTTCCGGCCCCGGATCGGTGTATGTGGCGGTGCGCGCCCATGACTTTTACGGGTTCCTTGATTCGATTCCGGTGGTCGATCCCGCGGGCGCATTGATCCTGGTGGAGGCCGTCACGGTCGACGATGACGAGGACGGCGCGAGCTCCGGAAACTCCAACGGCATGGTGGATGCGGGGGAGACCGTCGAGATGTCCATCGCGCTGAGGAACGCGGGGCCGCTTCTTGCCGAAGAGGTCTCCGCCCTGCTTCGATGCGACGACCCTCATGTCACATTGATCGATTCGGCCGGGGCGTATGCCGACATACCTCCGGGCCAGGTGGCGTCGCCCGTCTGGGCCTTCGGCTTCGAAGTGGAACCTGAGACTCCCGACGGCCATCTGATTGAATTCGATCTCGAGATCACATCGGCCGACACGGTGGTCGGCAGGCATTTCAGCGCCGGCGTCCTGGCGCCTGAGCTCCGCCCGGGTCCTGTGTCGATCGACGATACGGCTGGCGGCAACGGCGACCTCTGCGTCGAGCCCGGGGAGACATTTGATCTTACGCTCCACATCGAGAACTCCGGCCGGGGAAGTGCCTCTGGCCTGAGCATAAGCGTGAGTGAGAACGATCCTTATGCATCGCTTGCCTCAGGCAGCGCCTACATAGCCGGTATAGGTCCCGACACAACGATAGCTGTCTCGCCGGCCTTTGAGGTCGAGCTTCTTCCCGGCACTCCGGCGCTTCACAGGCTGGATCTTGAGGTCGAGATCGACCTTGCCGACGGCCTGACAGTGATAGAGAGCACGGCGGTTCATGTGGGCGGCCTGGTGGATGAGGATTTCGAAGCCGGCTCGCCGGGCTGGACCCATGGCGATATAATAGCCGGCTTTCTGGACCAGTGGCATCTGGACACCTACCGGAACCACACCGGGGGTGGGGCTCAATGCTGGAAGTTCGGTGGAGAGGGAAGCACCGAGTATGCCCACTATGCCCACGGGGCGCTGGTCACGCCGCAGCTGTGTCTGGCCGCCAATGC
>JASFOL010000122.1:0-5410 GCA_050116545.1 bacterium
ACCCTGGAGCTTGTTCTCGAGATCGGCCTTGGCCGTGACCATGATCACGGGGATGTGATTGGTCTGGTAATCCGACTTTAGCCGCTTGCAAACCTCATAGCCATCCATATTGGGCATCATCAGGTCCAGGAGGATAAGGTCCGGGGTGCGTGCCTCGACGGCCTTCAAGGCCTCGAGCCCGTCCTCGGCGCATTCCACCTCATAACCCGACTTTTCCAGCTGGAAGCGGACTATCTTGCGGATATGCTCTTCATCATCAACAACAAGGATTCGGTGTTTCTTGATTATCGGACCAGACATGTGGTACTCCCCTAGCTCTTAACCCTCGCTGGCCTCTTTTTCGCAAGTAGCGTGCCAGCCGGTGGGACAAAGAGGCCGGGGGAGTAAATTGTAATTGCCTCAGAACAAACGAGTTATATGTCGGCGGGTGATGGTGACACCGGAAGCCGGGGCCGACTCTGTCCCGAGGGATATGCATAATGCGAATCGGGTTGCATCATGCAATAGAATGAAGCAGCCCGGGCTCAGGGGGTCTCGGGCTCGCCGTATGACCTTGTTGAGTAAGGAGAGGCGTCCAGACCGGAGATCCGGCCCGCCCGGAACTGCATGAGGCCGCTCATGGCGACGATCGCGGCATTGTCGGTGCAGAGCTCGGGGGACGGGAGCAACATGGTGAGGCCCTCGGCCGCTGCAGCCCGGGCCAGCTTTTCACGCAGATAGGAATTTGACGCCACGCCGCCCACTGCGGAGACATACTTCACACCAGTCTGCTTCGCAGCGGCGATGGTCTTATCGGTGAGCACATCGGTGGCGGCTTCCTGGAAGCTGGCGGCGATGTCCGCCCTCAGGCCCGGTGATATCTCACCCTGATTGCGCTCGATAAAATATCTGACCGCGGTCTTGAGGCCGCTGAAGGAAAACTCATAGTCCTTGAGCTTTACCGGCCGCGGAAAATCTATTGCCGCGGGGTCGCCGCTTCGGGCCTCGCGCTCCACCTCGGGCCCGCCCGGATAGGGAAGCCCCAGCATGCGCGCCACCTTGTCGAAGGCCTCGCCCGCCGCGTCGTCCCGGGTGGCGCCCAGAAGCTCAAGCGCGGGACCCTGTCCGGCACCACCGGCGACGGCGTCACTCCGCCCCGTTCCGGCGCCGGTTTGCTCCCCCTGCTCCGTCTCCGCCCGGCCCGGCTCAACGCGGAAGAGGTGGGTGTGGCCGCCGGATACCACGAGGCAAACCATCGGCTGGTCCAGCCCGGGATGATCGAGTCCCACCGCGGCGATGTGGGATTCGATGTGATCGACCCCCACCAGAGGCTTGTCCCATGAAAAGCAGATTCCCTTGGCAAAAGCGATACCCACGATCAGGGAGCCGATCAGTCCGGGCCCAAGGGTTACAGCCACCGCATCGACGGCCTCAAGACCTGCCCCGCTTCGCTTAAGACAGCTCTCCACCACCGGAACGATCGCCCTTATGTGAGCCCGTGAGGCGATCTCGGGCACAACGCCTCCGAACTCGCTGTGATCGGTCTGGGAGAGCACTATGCTCGATATCAGATTCCCGTCTTCCACCACGGCGGCGGCCGACTCATCACAGGAGGTTTCTATTCCGAGGATTCTCATCGCGGGGTTACCATTCGGCTCTCATGGGTTCTCATGCCTGGCTTCTGCCGGCCTGGCTTTCATGGATGGCCGCATCAGCGCTTGACGAAGCTGATTTCTTCGGGCATGGCCGAAACCATTTTGAAGTCATGGGGAGATTCCAAATTGGCCTTTATCTCGAAGGCCTGCCCTTCCTCGGTTTCTCCCACTGGCCGAACCTCGAAGAAGAGGCGGCCGTCTTTGACCAGGGGCTTGAACAACAGCTGCCCGTCGGGCAGGCCGGTCACATCGACCACCAGCTTTAGATCCGCCGGGTCAAGCGAATCCACTCGCGACTCGGCGCCGGATATCACCACATCCAGGCTGTCCGGAGTGAACTGGACCCTCATTCCCCTTCTCGACGGGGCCACGATGGGTACCGAAGGGATGCCGAGGTCCTTTATGCTCTCCACGCGCGCAGTGATCGCCAGCTCCTCGACGTCACTCTCAACATTCAACAACCCGGAGAGATCCACTTTGGTGTCGGCCCGCCCGTCCTTGCCGAGATCACCGCGATCGACCGCAAATGTCGGGACCGAGTCCAGGTCCGAGATGATCTTCTCGGCCCCGGAGATAACGATCTCGGCCGGCTCGGCGCGGGGCTTCCCGATCATCACCCTTCCTTCGGGAAGATCGCCTTTCAGACGCGGCCGTGGAGGAAGCTTCCTGGTCACCAGCTTGTCCAGCTCCACCCTTATTCCCTTGGGCTCCAGGATCTCCAGGACTTCCACGTTCTTATCCGGCGGCAGCCTGATCTCGCTTGGCGAGATTATGTGGGTCACGATCCCGGTCTCCGCCGGGGAGAGGTCGATCGCGAAGTAGACATCCTTGAGCTTCCAGCGCAGGAATTTGCTGCGGCCCCGGATTTCCACCTTTGCCTCCCGCGGTACCTCGGAGGCGAAGGTCATATCGGCAGGCATATTGGTGTAGCGCAGAGGAAGGTCGACCGTGAGCACAACCTCTCTGCGCTCCGCGACATTCACCCAGAGAAAAATAGCAAGCATGAGGGCTACTATCTTGAGCCCGATGTCGCGTTTCAGGTAGTAGGGTACTCTCATCGGGAAAACTCTCCCCGGTCGTCCATCACTCGGCACATGAATCTCTCCGGGTCAGTATAAGCAAAACCCGTCCCGGGGGTCAACAGTAGGAAAGGGGCCATTGACACAAAGCGGCGGCACTGATAGCCTCGCGCTCGCCGGAGACCCACTGCTTCGGCGGGAAACACTTGAGCCGGAGGGCATATTGAAAGTCAGGGGCGAGCGGGAAACACCCGGGTTCGAAGGTCTGGCCCTGAGCCTGACTGCGGTCGTGTTCACCGCCCTTCTTCCGCTTGTTCTCCTTGCGGGAGACCGGGGTGCCAATCCTGACGATGGCGCCCGGACGGACCTCGACAGAAGGCTCGAGAAACTCAAGTCGCTTCCCTACACGTCGGTCACCTCTGAAAAGACGGACCCTGAGAGCGTAGGCGTGGTGTTCCACTTGCCCGGCCAGGCTTGTGCCGGATACAACCTGTACTGCTGCGAAAGGTGTCCCGACATCTTCCTGATCGACATGAACGGTGAGATCGTGCACCGGTGGACCCACCCCGAACGCCACAATGCGAAGTGGCATCACGCAATCCTGCTGCCCGACGGAGACATAGTGGCTATCGCCAAGGAGCCCAATGGGCTGGTCAGACTGAACTGGAACTCAGAGATCGTCTGGGAAAAGGCGATCGCGGCCCATCATGACGTGGTGCTTGCACCCGACAGCACTCTCTATGTGATCACAGGTGAAAAGAGGATGCATCGCGATCTCGAGGTTGAATTCCCGTTGATACTCCATCTGACACTTGATGGAGAGGAAATCGAAACCTGGTCGGCCTATGAACGCCTGGATGAGATCAAGAAGACCCTCGACCCGAGGTGGTTTCTGGATACGATCCTCGACAGCATGATCACCGAAAAGAAGCGAGACCGCCTCCTTGAACCCATCAGCCGCCTTGTCCACCCGGCCATGGGCGAGGCGGTCGGCAGAACCCTGTACGACTATTTCCACATGAACACCATAGGAATCCTGCCGGAGACCCCGCTGGGTGAATCCGACTCGAGGTTCAGGGCCGGCAACCTGCTTATCTGTTTCAGGAATGTAAACCAGATCGCCGTCCTGGACAGAGCCACAGGCGAGGTGCTATGGGCATGGGGCGAGGGTGTCATGGAGTGGCCACATCATCCGACCATGCTTGAGAACGGCAATATCCTGGTGTTTGACAATGGTTCCCGGCGTGGATACTCCAGGGTGCTTGAGATCGATCCCGTCACGGGGACAATCGAATGGGAATATGCCGGCGTTCCCCCGGGAAGCTTCTACTCCTTCTCCAGGGGCTCGGCCCAGCGCCTGCCCAATGGCAATACCTTGATCTGCGAGGGGGACGAAGGCCGGGTGTTTGAGGTCAATCCGGAGGGGAAGATCGTGTGGAAGTGGTTGAACACCACTACTCCCGAGGGACACCGGGAGCAGGTATACCGGATGGAGCGCATCTCTCCGGACAGGATCGATCACCTGCTCTCAGAATAGAAGGAGGAGAGGTGGCGGACACCTGCTTCTGTTCGCGCATGTGGACTCCTGCTTGAAGCCGGGGACGGATTCTATCGGCCGTGAGACTGTCCTCTTACTCGGCGAGCGTCCTGGCGATTCCCAGGAGCGTGGTATCCAGGAGCAGCCGCATGTCCACATTCCAGCGGACGAGATCGAAACTCCGCTCGAGATGCTCCGATGAGCGGAGCAGCGCATCGCGCTTGAAGCTCTGCGCATGGAGTTTCAGCGCCTCGGCATAAGCCGGGACACCGGTGGTGTCGCTCATCCCCGCGTTAACCCTGAGCACCTGGGCGATCCAGAAACCCACCAGCTCCAGGGCCTCGGTCACGGTCTGACGCTGTTTCCTGCGGTGGCGTCCGGCCGACTCCATAACGGCACCGGAGAGGCGGAAGCTCCCGGCAAGCCCGCCGTCGGCAACAGCTGAGAAGAACTCCTTCACGTTCTCAAGCCGCCGGTCGATGTTCTCAAGCGCGAGTTCCAGGAGCCGTCCCGGGCAGTTCTCGCTCAACGCCGAGATAAGGCCAGAGCTCTCCCAACCATTACCCAGCAAACCCCTGACGGCCTGATCGGTTTCCTCTCTGGTCAGCCGTCCGAAATTGACCACCTGGCATCGGCTGACAATGGTCTCGAAGAGGGCCCTCTTGTCGGAGGTGACCAGTATCAAAACCGAGTCCGGCGGCGGTTCCTCCAGGGTTTTCAAGATGCAGTTCTGGGCTTCGGCGGACATCTTGTGGGCATCATCGATCACCACTATTTTCTTCCCGCCAAGCATTGTCCTGACCGACAGGAAGGGCTGGATAGGACGCGTGAACTTCCAGGACTTCCGCGAGGCGACATAGGCTATCGGGATGGCGCCCCTGTAGGGCACCACGGAGAGCGGAAACTCGAAGAGCATCCTCAGGAAGTTGTACTCGCTCTCGGAGAGGTCCCCGCGATCGAATGACTTTCTTATCTCGTCGCTGACCGGCTGGGGCGTATAGCATTCCCTTGAAGGCACGCTTCCCCTGCCGAAGAGTTTGTCGGTCACCAGGTTGATCCCGTCCACGGCGACGGGCATGCCCGTATCCGGAAGCGGCTCCTCCAGGTAGCCCTTTTCAAAAAGCGCCGCAAGCAATTCGGTGTACCGGTCCAGCCATTCGCCGCTTGAGGTTGCGCTGCCTGAGTCTCCGGACGTTTGGCCCGCCCCGGTTTCGTCCCCG
>JASFOL010000123.1:0-5395 GCA_050116545.1 bacterium
TTGCAGGCAAGTACAAGGAGGCCGGGCGCAGGTTCAGGATATTCGCCAAGGAACACCCGGGCAGTGAAAGGTACGAATATGCCACCGTGCTGGCGGGCCTGTGCTATGAACGAGTGAATTACAAATCGGTTGCTCAGGAAATCTACGAGGACTATCTGGAGAACCAGGGAGAGGGAAAGCTCTCGGGTTTTGTCCGCTCCCGGCTGGATGGCCTCAAGAAAGAGAGATGAGATGGAAGTCGAGCTCCTTTCGGTGACTCCGGATGCGGAGAAGGTGATCGAAGAAGCAGGCCGCACCTGTTACATGTCGCATGAGCGGGCCAGCGATGCCGGCACCCCGAAATTCATTCGCATGCTGGTCTCGAAGGGACATCTGTCCGTTCTGGAGCATGCCATTGCCACGTTTCGGGTGAGAGGAATATCCCGCGCGGCGACCCACCAGATCGTCCGGCATCGCCTGTGTTCCTTCTCCCAGAGATCCCAGCGCTATGTCAGGGAAGCCGGTCAGACGCCCGTGATGCCTCCATCCATAGAGGGCAGTGCGGAGGCCGCCGCCTGCTTCCACGAGGCGATTGCGTCGGCACAGGCCGCCTATGACCGCATGCTCGATCTTGGAATTCCCAAGGAAGACGCCCGGTTCGTGATGCCCAATGCCACTCCCAGCGAGCTGGTGATCAGCGCCAACTTCCGGGAACTCAGGCACATCGTCGCCATCCGGGGCTCGCGCGGCGCGCAGTGGGAAGTCCGCATGATGGCAGCCTGCATTCTTGAGAAAATGAAGACGATCGCACCCAATGTCTTTTTTGATCTTGACCTGGACGAGGACGGATGCGTGGTGAATGCCTCCCCGGCCGTGAAGGCCGAAGCCGAGTGACGCCGGGGCGTGGCATCTGGAGTGGGAAAGTTTTCTGTTCACCCGACAGACCGTCATGTGTTAGCATGCAGCTGTTGACAAACTCAAATGGAGGCAAACAATGGTGAAAAGAGTCGTCTTTCTCGCAGTTATTGTGGCGCTTGCGGTCCCGGCCACCCTGTTCGCGATCGAAAAGAGGCAGTACATGATGCGTGAAGATTACGGTGTGGAACCTCTGATGGATAGCTGCACGCTTCAGTACTACTACTACATTCCATGCCCCACCTACTCCTGGTTCTGGGCCTTCTATGACTGGGACTGCGGTGACATCATTGGTACCGTATTCACGATCGGCGAGACCGGAACCGGGGGGCACGAGGCCTGTACTCCTGACAGCTGTCACAATGTCTCAGGCTTGAGCGTGCTGGACTTTGCAGGATATGGCACCACATATCCGGGTCTCTTCACCGTCGAGTTTGATGTCTACTGTGCGGATGAGAACAATGCCCCCATAGGGCCCTCTATCGGGAGCTCCGGTCCCTTCGAGACCATGCCCGGCTGGAACAATGTGGTCTTCTCCCCGTCGATCCCTGTCACTCACTGCTACACCAGCGGCCCTCCCGCGGCATATCCGAGGATCCTCGTTACCGCCACGCATGCGGGGACTGCGTGCACATATCCGCAGTGGGCCCTCGACAATATCAGCGCCCCTTACCTTCAGGGCTGCCCCATGCATGATGTGGGCTGCCTGCCCGCATCATATCCAAGACCGTATGTTGGCCCCCACACGATAGTGCACTCGGGATACTACGGCATCGGCTTCGAATTCATTCCGCCACTTGTCTTCGCCGACGGAGCCGACACCACCGAGGACGGATCAGTCTACGGTTTCATAGAGCTGGCCTGGAAACTGCTGCTCAGCTGTGACGGTCCGGGTTCTGCCACCGAGCCGACCTCCTGGAGCGGCATAAAAGCGATCTATCGTTAGGGCGGCCACAGTGGCGGAGCGGGAGAGCATATACAGCAACCCGCGCTACTATGACCTCGGATTCTCCTTCAGGGACATCCCTGCAGAGGTGGATTTCTTCGAGAACCTGATTGGCCTTTACTCGGGCGTGCCGGTCAGCCGGATGCTCGAGATGGCCTCGGGAGTAAGTCCTCACCTCACAGAGCTCGCCCGACGCGGCTACCATTACACCGGCCTGGACATAAACCCCGCAATGGTGGCCTATGCGTCCGGGAAGGCACGGAGCGAGGGAACCAGGGCAGACTTCATTGAGGCGGACATGCGCAAGTTCACGCTCGAGCGTGGCGTGGAGTTCGCGTTCACCATGTGCGGATCGCTCTATGTACAGTCCACGGCCGACATCCTTTCCCATTTCGATGCCGTCGCGCGAGCCCTTGCGCCCGGTGGTCTCTATCTGCTGGACTGGTGCATCAACTTCGAGTGGGACCAGGCCGTCAAAGGAGACCATGGATGGACGATTGAGAGGGAAGGCATCAGGATCGACGTGCGGTTCGCGCTCGAGATAGTGGACCGAGCTTCGCAGCTGGCAAGACACCGTCTGGGCGTAGAGGTGAATGACCACGGAACCATTCGCTCCTTTGAAAGCGTGGACATAGTCAGGGTTATCCTTCCCCAGGAATTTCTGCTGCTCGTTGAGAAATCGGGGAACTTCGAGTTCATCGGATGGTGGAATAACTGGGACCTCAAACAACCCATGGATAAGGCCGGGAAGGTGGATAGACCAATAGCCCTCATAAGACGCCGCTAACCCGGCCTCAGACTTCTCCGGCCGCAAGGAGCGGACAGACATATGGCCAGGTCAAAAAGGAAGACGCGCTTCGGGATCATCGTCAATCCCACCGCCGGCATGGAAGACCTCAAGCAAAAGAAGAAGTTGATCGACGACTGCGCGCGGATACTGGGTCCGGACACCCTGGTGGACGGCTGGGATACCGGGTCAGCCGAAGAGATGGTGGAATCTGCAAGGCGACTGGCCAAAAAGGTGGATGTGCTGGTGGTTGCAGGAGGAGACGGCACCCTATCCGACATAATGGACCCATTGTCTCGTGACACCGTGCTTTCTTATATCCCGCTCGGAACCGGCAATGCCTGGCGGAGCACACTCGATTTGCCTTTCTCCAGGCGAAGGGTCGCCAAGCGAATAAGGGACGGCCGGGAGCACGCTGTGGACCTGATACTGGTCGACAGCAAGACCAAAGGCATCCTGGCCAGTGTGGGTTTCGAGGGCCATGCTCTAAGCGAGAGAAAGAGGTTCCTGGAGAAGGGCGTCGAAGGGTTCGACTCCTATTTCAGGGCGACCGCCAAGCTGATTCTCTCGGGATACGAGGGACACGATGCCCGTGTCAAGGTGGACCAGAGGACCTTTTCTGTCAAGAAGGCAATCTCGCTAATTGTAACAAAGACACCATACTATGGCTATGGACTTAAAGTAGTGCCTAAAGCATCGATAGATGACGGCTTGCTTCACGTGATGATTGTGAGCGCTGACCCCAGCACCATGATATCCAATATCATTGCCTCCAGAACCAGCGGCAATGCCTTCGGGCAGTATCTAACATGCAAGCGGGTTTCAATCAAGACCGAAGAGGATCTGCCTCTCCAGGTTGACGGCAACCTTGAACGCGAGGGTACCTGCTTCAAGTTCCGGGTGCTGCCTTCGGCCTTGAGGATGCGCTACTGACCGGAACGTGCGCTGGCGGCCTTGAGGATGCGCTGCTGGCAGCGCGAGGTGCAGTTGAACCGGGGAGAGCGCCACCGACCCCAGGATGTGCTGCCGACCCGGGCCCTTGTCACTTAGCGCTCTCTCTCCAAAAGGGCCACTTGCTGTTGGATACTGTGGCGGCACCTGTTATATTGTCTTGAAGATCAAGGGAACACCGAAACCGCGGCACCATAACCGATTGCGGAGTTGAGATGATACATATATCAATCAGGACAGCCGCCCTGTCGGTTGCAGCCGGCGCCCTCCTGGTTCTGGCCTCCGGCCACACGGCCTTCTCTCAGCCAGCCTCGGCCGCCTGGATTACATCGACAGAGAATCTCTTCACCGGCGCGCATGCCGAGGGACGCATAGACGACATCATAATGGAGAACGGCCGGGTCGCTGTGGTGATAAGCGCTCTCGACCATCTGGTGATAAACGGCCGGAGCGGAGGCAATATAGTCGACGCCGGCTCGGCGACCGCCAGGGTGGACGCCCTGGTTCAGGTCTATACCCATTTCAATAGTGAGTGGCCCCGGCAGGCCGTCTATGAGTCACTCTCGATCCTCGATGACGGCTCCGGCGGCACGGCTGTGGTGAGGGCGACGGGCGTGGATTCCGAGGACACCACGCTCATCGTGGTGACCGACTATACGCTTGAGCCCGGAACCGACTACATGGAGATCTCTACAAAAGTGGTCAATACGGGTGAGAATCTCCTCCCGTCGTTCGAGCTCGGCGATGCACTCGCCTTCGGGGACTGCGATAAGTTCATTCCGGGCTATGGCTACGGAACCCTCGGTCCCACCAGCTCATCCTGGCTTGCCGCCACTGACGGAAAGATCTCATACGGGTATTCCAGCCGGGATACCTCCACCATATGGGGAGGCCAGGGCGAGGCCTGGTCTCATATGAACATTCAGGTCGTCGACCTTGCGCCGGGTGATTCTTCTTCCTGCTTGAGGTATTTCTTCATCGGAGGCCGCGATATCGCCTCGGTGGCAAATGTGATTCACGGTCTGCACGCCACGACAGTGGGGACACTTCACTGCTCCGTGACAGCGCAATCGACAGGGGAGCCCGTCCCGGCCGCGGGCATAGAGGCAATTGATGCGGACGGCCTTCCTTACCTGGACATGCTGACCGGAGAGGACGGGCTTGCCGATGCCACCCTCCCGGTGGGGACCTGGCGGCTCGTGGCCACGGCCAAGAGACTTCTTCCGGACGAGCAGTCCCTGGGGATAGTCGCCGGACAAGTGCTCGATCGCCACTTCGCGCTCAAGCGCGACCCTTCGATTCCTCCGACCGGTGATACGCTCACGATCATTCAGCGGCCCCTTCTCAATATTCCAAGCTTCGTATTCCCGGGTGACACTCTCAAGATAGAGTGCTCGGCCGACCCTTCGACGACCGGATGGACCGCCGAGCTCCTGCGCCGGCAGGCGGAGGTATGGCTTCCACTGGTCAGCAGCACTTATGATGCCTCCACCCTGTGGTGGACGCTCGAGGCCGAGGTACCCGCCGATGCCGAACCCTGTCTCTATGACCTCGTGGTGACATATGATGGTGGTATGGAAGATACCACCCGGCATGCCGTGAGTGTGATCCCGGCTTTTAAGGAGGATTACTACTTCGTTCATGTGACCGACACCCACCTTCCGACCCACGAGTTCTCATCTAACGGCTGGATCAGCCCGGATACATCGGAGATGGTGGATTTCCGTGAGGTGATAGACGACATCAACCTGATCAATCCCGAGTTTGTGATCCATACCGGTGATCTTGTAAATGAGGGCGAGCTCGAGGACTATCTG
>JASFOL010000124.1:0-5390 GCA_050116545.1 bacterium
GAGCTGGTGCGCGATGAGGTCGAGGAGTTCACAAAGGACACACCCTTCGAGGGATCCCCGGTGATTTCCACTTCGATCAAGAGCGGGAAGGGCCTGCCTGAGCTTCTCTCGGCCCTGGACGAGATCGTGAGCCGGATCGAGGAGCGCACCCTGGGTGAGGCCGTACGCCTTCCCGTGGACAGGGTCTTCACCATCACCGGGCGCGGCACCGTGGTGACCGGCACCCTCTGGTCGGGGGTGATCGCGAAGGAGGACCAGCTGGCGGTGCTTCCGGGCGACAGGACCGTGCGCGCGAGAAGCGTGGAGGTGCACGGTGAAGAGGTGGAGAAGGCCTTCGCCGGACAGCGCACGGCCATCGGGCTCCATGGTATCGAGAAAAGCGAAGTGGAACGCGGCCACTGCATCGTATCCCGGAAGGACTTTGAAGCCACCAGCCTGGTCGACGTGGAGATAAGGCTGCTTCCCGGCGCTCCGGTGGGACTCAAGACCAAGGCCAGGATCAGGTTTCATCTCGGGTCGAGCGAGGTGATGGGCCGTGCGGGCCTGATCGGAAGTCAGAAGCTGGCGCCGGGCGAATCATGTTTCGCACAGGTGGTGCTGGAGAGCCCCATCGTCGCAGGTTTTGGCGACCGCTTCGTCATCAGAACCTATTCACCCATGCGAACCATAGGCGGCGGGACGGTGCTCGATCCTTTCGCATCGAGATACAGACGGCGTGACAAGGGACTGGTTCCGCGCCTGGAGCTCTTGAAGACCGAAGACATCGGCCGGATCGTCGAAGGCTATATAAGAGCGGCCGAGTTCGGAATCAGACTGGACTCAATGAGGGTGAAGCTCAGCTGCGGTATCAAGCAGATTGAGGCCCTTGTGGCGGCTCTCCTGGAGGAGGGCAGGGTCTTTAAGCCCACGGCGGGGCTCTATCTGCATGCCGATGCCCTGGCCGCGATTGAAACCAGGATAGTGAAGACCCTCGAGGCCTATCAGAAGAAACAGCGGCTCGTCTGGGGCATGCCCCGGGAGGAGCTCAGGGAGCGCCTGGGTTCGGTCGATACCACTTTCTTCAACTGGGTTCTCGGAAGGATGGAGAAGGACGCCAAGCTCTTCACAAAGAAGGGCGCCGTCAGGGCCGGAAGCGGAGAGGTGGAGCTCACCCCCGCGGAGCAGCAGGCGCGCTCTCTGATATTGAGCCTCCTGACCGCACAGCCGTTTCAACCTCCCTCGGAGAAGGACCTCGCCGGCAGGGCGGGCGTGCCCGCCGAGGCATTCAAGAAGGTGATCACTCTGCTCATCGAGGACGGCGAGATCGTCAGGCTGGAGCCGGGCATAGTGATGCACAAGTCGGCGATCGAGGAAGGCCGGGAACGGATTGTGGGTTACCTGAAGGAGAACGGCGAAGGTACCGCCAGCGATCTCAAGAGCGTGCTGGGCACCACCCGGAAGTTCGCGGTGCCGCTTCTCGAGCACCTGGACCGGGCCGGTGTCACCCGCCGCTCGGGCAGCACGCGCACCCTCACCGGCACCTGATCCCCCGCTCTTCCCAAATTCAATTTTGGGGTCAGGTACCGGTTCTTGAATTCAGAGGTCTTATTGTGGAAAACTCTGTCGGGAGAACTCATTGGGGGCGACTCCTTGGGGGCAGATCGTGAATCTCGATTCTGTCGGCAGATTCAAAATCCAGGACCTGACCCCGCCCGCGCATTGACACACTGTATTGCCGCCCTTATACTACCTTTACCCGGCTGCGGGTGAGAATCGAGCGGCCGGTAACATTTGTTTGCGGAAGTGATCAGACTTGGGCGGCTCTCTGTCGCCCGTGAAAGGATATGACGTGCCGCATGATCCGGTCGACTTAAGGAGCGATACCGTAACACGCCCGTCCCCCGGGATGAGGAAGGCGATCGCCGATGCCATCGTCGGAGATGATGTCTTTCTGGATGATCCCACTGTCAAAAAACTGGAGAACCTGGCGGCCGAGATCGCAGGCATGGAGGCATCGATCTTCGTCCCCAGCGGCACCATGGGCAATGAGATCGCGATCCTCTGCCATACCCGGCGTGGTGATGAGGCCATAATCGAGTTCGACTCTCACATCTACAATTACGAGACCGCCGGCCCCGCCGTTCTTGCCGGCGTGCAGCTGGCTCCCGTAAAGACCGAGCGCGGGATGTTTTCGGTAGAGGACATCGAGCTCGCGATCAGGCCGGATGACGAGCATGAGCCGGTGACCAGATTGGTATGCCTGGAGAACACACACAACCGGAAGGGCGGGGTGGTGCACCCGGTCGATGCGATGAGGGAAATAACCGACCTCGTGAGGCGGCGGGGACTCAGGACCCATCTCGACGGCGCGAGAATCTTCAACGCTGCGGCAAGGGCGGGCGTAGCGGCATCGGAGTTCTGCACACTCTGCGACTCGGTGATGTTCTGTCTTTCCAAGGGCCTCGGCGCCCCCATCGGATCGATCCTGGCAGGCCGCGCGGAGTTCATCAAGAAGGCCCGAAGGTACCGCAAGCTCCTCGGCGGCGGGATGAGGCAGGTCGGCATTATCGCTTCGGCGGGAATCTATGCGCTCGAGAACAATGTCGAACGTCTTGGCGATGATCACAGGAGGGCCAGACATCTGGCCGAGGCAGTCTCGCGCGTTCCCGGACTCTCGATCGATCTCGAAACAGTGCAGACCAATATCGTGGTGATCGACTTTGCGGAAAGTGGAATATCTGCCGAGGACGGCACGAATATGCTTGAGAAGCATGGAGTTCTTGTGATACCTTTCGGCGGAACGACTGTTAGAGCGGTGACGCACCTGGACATCGATGATGAGGATGTCGAGAAGGCGATCTCCGCATTTGATAAGGTTTTCGCTCAGAACTGAGCAGACGTAAACATGGCAAGAACCAGCTGGGAGCTAGCTCCCATAGATAAATCCTCGGTCAAGAGGCTCTCCTACGGTCTGGATATCTCCCGCATCACCGCGAGCGTACTTGTGGCCAGGGGAATTGTCGATCAGGACAAGGCGCGCGCTTTCTTAGAACCCAGCCTGGACGATCTCGGCGACCTCAACCTGATTCCCGACATCGGGCCGGCACTCAAGAGACTGAATGACGCGGTTGCCCATGACGAGCACATTATGGTGATAGGCCACGATGATGCCGACGGGATCACCTCGACCACCATCGTGTTCGGAGGCCTGCGCGAGATCGGTGCCGATGTATCCTACTATATTCCCGACTCGCCCACAGAGGGCATAGGGCTCTCGAAGGAGATCATAGACAGGTTCAAGGCTTCAGGCGTCTCACTGGTGATAACCGTCGACTGCGGCGTCAGCAACAAGGATGAAGTCGCCTATGCATCCACCGTCGGGATCGATGTGATAATAACCGATCACCATGAACCTCCGGACGAGCTTCCGCCCGCGATCGCCGTGGTCAATCTCAAACGCGGCGATTCCAGATACGGTTTCAGGGACCTGGCCGGGTGCGGGATCGCCTACCGCTTCATGGAGGCCTTCGCCGAGGGCTACCGCAAGATCGGAACGCCACCCACGCTGGACGGAATGCTGGGAATGGCCGCGCTCGGCAGCTATGCCGACCGGGTGCCGCTTCAGGGAGAAAACAGGATAATCGTCTATCACGGGGTTCGGGAGATCGTAAGCCGCAAGCTCGTGCCTTTCTCCACATTGAGATCGCATATCTGGGTGGATGATGAGTCCACCTTGAGCGAGGTGCTCTGGAAGATGGTGCCCCTGGTCGGGGCGTCGCGCCCCAGGGAGGGGGGAAACCTGGGTTGCGAACTGCTGCTGGCCACCGAGCCCGATGATGCGGAAGAGGTCTACTCGCAGCTGCTGACGGAATCGGAAAAGAAGCGCGAGATGGGCCGCAAGTCGCTGGGCCGCGTGATGGAAAAACTCAAGGAGATCGACACCGATTCGCACAAGGGCCTGGTGCTTCGTGTGGACCGGCTGCCCGGCAAGACCGTGGGTTACTGCGCCGCGCGGCTTACCGACACCTTGTACAAACCCGTGGCCATTGTCTCGATGCGTGGTGATACCGGCGTGGGAGAGCTCAGGTCTCCGAAGGGCTTTGATCTGGTCGAGGGACTGCGCGCGCACAAGCATCTCTTTACGGATTTCGGAGGTCACAAGCAGGCCGCCGGTTTCTCGATCAAGCAGGAGAATGTTGAAGAATTCATCAGGAGCTTCACACTTTATCTTGACGATAAGGTGGATCCTGAGGTAATTCAGAAGCAGGTGAAGATAGACGACAAACTCGATGTGGGGGAACTTACCATCGATGGAATCAAGTCACTTCTGGCGCTGGAACCTTTCGGTCAGGAAAACCGCCGCCCGATTTTTCTGCTTGAATCTTTGCGCCCTGGTGTGATTAAAGAAGTTGAAGGGACCTGGAGAATTGGTGAGGTGATATTGACGGGAGAGAAGTTGGGGTCTGAAGATGGCTGGGATGCGGGCGAAGGGATGAGCATGGTTGTGAGTCCTTTCTGCGAAGGAAGCATCAAAGCCGTAGAGGTTATTGACTGGAAAAAGACGAAGTAGAGAGGGGGCGACACTTAAACGGCATGGCTAACGCTAGAGAGATTGGGAAGTCGCGACAGAGGAAGTCCGACACCAGACCCGACAGAACACTTACCCGCAAGATTGAAGGAATCGACGAAAAGATGCAGGTGGCTCTGGAAAAGGGTGACTTCGTCGCTGCGAAAGAGCTCGCTGAAGAACAGGAACGGCTTCTTGAGCATCTGATGCTTAGTAAGCACAGCGGGTAGACACGCCGTATATAATGTCTCACCGGCACGCTAACTCGTTGTTTGTAGTTGCCACTCCGATTGGCAACCTCGAAGATATTACCCTCCGTGCACTCGAAATCCTCAAGCAAGTTGATCTCATCGCCTCTGAAAATGTCGGAAAGACCAGAAACCTCTTGAAACACTTCGGCATCAAAACCACCGTCACAAGCTACCGGGAAGCCAACTCGAAGCGGGTGATCCCCAGGATGATGAGGATGCTCGGCAAGGGCAGGAGTATTGCGCTTGTGTCCGAAGCCGGGACGCCCGGAATGTCGGATCCCGGCAGGGACCTTGTCCGGGAAGCGATGGCAAGAGGGTTCAGCGTGATACCCATACCGGGGGCCAGCGCCGCGATAGCCGCGGTGTCGGTGTCTGCGATGGAGAAGGCACAGTTCGTATTCGAGGGGTTCCTTCCCCGCCGGGCCTCCAAGCGAAGGAAGCGGCTTGAGGAACTCTCTCGCACCGGGCTTCAGCTGGTTCTGTTTGAGGCCCCCCACAGGCTGGTTGAGTCCCTCAAGGACATGCTGGCCGTTCTGGGGGACCGGGATTGCCTGGTGGCCCGCGAGCTGACCAAGATGCACGAGCAACTTGAG
>JASFOL010000125.1:0-5374 GCA_050116545.1 bacterium
GACTGTCGGCCGGAGTTGCCAGTGCATCGTCCATCTCGTAGATCTCATCGGAGTCGTCCCCGTACTCATCGTATGATGTCTCGAGATCACCCTCTTCGAGAGGGACCTGGGCTGAGACCGGATGCATAATGGAAACAGGCAGCGCGAACGCGCAGAGAATCAGGAGCGAGAGCAATGTCGATCGTTTCATCAGGGGCCACCTCCGTGATGTGGGGATACCGCTTCCCCAAAGGCCAGCATATTCATCTAATAGCACTATATATCACCCCGCGCCGAAATTCAACAATGGGCTTGAATCCGGGCGCCACCCACAGGCTGTAGGTTCAAGAGCCGGTACAAATTCAAAAACCGGTACCTGACCCCAAATTTGAATTCAAGAATCGGTACCTGACCCCAAATTTGAATTTGGGTGGGGCCGCGCTTTATTAGCCGGGCCATCTGTGGTATAATAACTGCGAACATCCATCTCGAATAAGACCATAGGGGGCTGCCATGAAACCCATATCTGTCTGTCTGACCTGTGTGCTTACGCTGCTTGCTCTGTGCGCCGGCGCGGCTTCGGCGAGCCAACCGGATGGCCGCAGGGAAGCGGCCGATCTGATCCTCGGGCGCATCGGAGAAACCGAGGTCCCGACCGGGGTCCTCTATGACCTTGTACTCCCGCTTTCAGGCATTGATCAGTACGATGGAAGCCCGGCGGCGCCTGTCGCCAGCTTGCCTGCCTGGCGCCAGATGTATCACGAGCTTCGCCGCGCCTCTCTTGAAGTAGAGCTGCCAAGCTTGACCGAGGTGCTTCAAGGCTCCGATCAGGTCGTAGCGGGCGGCGCGATTCCGATCTCGGTGATAGATTTCAAGTATAACCGGATCCGCCCGGAAGTGCTCCAGGGCCACGCGATGCCTCCCGGTGAGAGCAATCTGCTGGAGCGGCGGGTATTTGCCGCTGCGGCTCTGAGGGACCATACTTACCGGGGCGGGAGTGTCAGCTTCACGCTGGCGCCGGACTGGTATCGCTCTAATCTTGCGGGGAGACCGGCCGGAGTCGAGGCGGACTTCGGTGACGGCCGGGGATTTGTCGCCATGCGGGTCGGCAAGCGGTGTAATGTTTCCTACTCAAGCGTCGGGCGAAAGACCGTCAGGGTGCGGGTCACCTTCTCCGATGAGACAGGCGCCGGCGGCGGAAGCTCCGGCGGCCAGGAAACTCTCTACAGCGCATTCTCATTTGAAGTGCTGCAGCTCGCCACACCGAGCCCTCATGACACGCTTTTTGTCACGGCCACCATCCCTTATCTGGGCGAGTATGCCAGCGGGCGGGCCTATCTGTACTATGGAGCCGGCCACACCTCTGTTGAGAATCCCGTGATCGTGATCGAGGGCTTTGACATCGACAATACAATGGACTGGGAAGTCCTCTATGAAGCCCTTAACCAGGAGAACATGGTCGAGGATCTACGCACTCTGGGCTTTGACGCCGTGGTTCTGGACTTCACGGATGCCACCGACTATCTGCAGCGCAATTCACTCGTGGCGGTGGAGCTTATCGAGCAGATAAACGCAGGCCTCCCGCCCGATGCCGACATCGCGGTGGTAGGCGCCAGCATGGGCGGCCTGATAGGGCGCTATGCCCTCGCCTACATGGAACAGAACGCCATCGAGCACAATGTAAGGACCTTCATATCTTTCGATTCGCCGCAGAAGGGCGCCAATATCCCCCTGGGCATTCAGTACTGGATCAAGCTCTTCTCCATCGAGTCAGCCGAGGCCGACACCATGCTCCAGGCCCTTGCCAGACCAGCCCCGAGGCAGATGCTGGCCTATTATCTCACCGATCCCCCGGGCACGACGGGGGAAGCCGACCCGCTGCTCGGTGAGTTTCAGGCGGATGTGGCCGCCCTGGGAGACTATCCGGCCGGCACCCGCAATGTCGCCGTCGCGAACGGAAGCGGCAATATGGTGAATCAGGGATTCGCTCCGGCTGATCAGCTGATTCTCTATGAATACAATAGTTTTCTCGTGGACATCCTCGGCAATGTCTGGGCTGTTCCCGACAGCAGCAATCACATAATCCTGGACGGCCTGATCAACCGGATCTGGCCGCTTCCCGACGATCAGCTGGTGGTCTATGTTGAGGGGACAAAGCCCTATGACGGAGCTCCCGGCGGGACAAGATCCACGATGGCCGACATGGACAGCCTCGAGGCGCCCTATGGCGACATCATCGCCCTTCATGACAAGCACTGTTTCATCCCCACCATAAGCGCTCTCGACCTGGACACGGACGATCTCTTTTTTGATATCGCCGGTGATCCCGGCCTTCTGTCACACACCCCCTTTGACACGGTCTACTTCCCGGCGGTGAATGAGGAGCACATCCACATAAGCCCCGAAAGCAAGAACTGGTTCATGACGGAGATCCAGCGGGGCAGCATGAGCGGGATCGGTGAAGAAGTCGCCGATGGCGGATCGCTCATGCTCTCGGCGACACCCAATCCTTTCAGCCGCGCAACGACCGTGCACTATCATCTGGCGACGGGCGGGCACGTGTCGCTTTCGGTCTACGACGCGGCCGGGCGGGCCGTGGCGGATATCCTGGACCGCACCGAGACGCCCGGATGGCATCGAGCCGTCTGGGATGGAACCGACAGATGGGGCAAGGTTGCAGCCCCCGGGACTTACTTCATGAGGGTTCGAAGTGAGCAGGCGAGCGAAGTGACCCGCGTCATCCTGCTCCGATGAACCTAAGATAAGCCGCCGAAATAGTCCCCTGGATTCAACACCCCGGGCCGGGTGGCGGTTTGTGGCTCCATTAACGCCGGCCGCAGGTTTCCCCGTGGATGTGAATTGTCCCATCTCAATTGGTGTGGTATAATGAAAGGGCAGAATAGCATCCTCGAGAGAGTAGATTACACAGGCAGAATAGCATGTTTGACAGAATAGGCCACACCGGAGGTTTCCATGTCACGCAAGGCATCGACCGCTCGCTTCACCATGGCGCTGCTGTTCGCGCTGCTCCTGGCTGCAAACGCGGCCTCGGCCCGGATTACCGGCTTTTCACTCGGCGAGGACCAGGTTTCAGTGACCCTGCATGCCGGCGATTACCGGATCACCGGTGAAGAGGGCCGGCAGACCATCGAGATGGATGGCTTCGGGCAGTTCATGAATCCGGGGCATCCCCGGCTTCCCATGAAGCGATTCCTGATAGCCCTGCCTCCTGGCGCGGCGGCCCGCTCGGTCGTGGTCAACAGCGTCACGTCGACCGAGCTCCCCGGTGCCTACTCAATCGAGCCTTTCCCGCCCATAGTTTTCCTGCCCGGCATGCCCCGGCTGGATGAGGCTATGGCGAGGACGGAGCGCGAGTGGAAGCAAAGCCATGACGCGGTCTATGCCTCGGATGAGGGACAGCCGGCAGAGATCGCCTGGCTTGCGGGCAAAGGTTCGCTTCGCAAATACGCCTATGCCTCGGTGGCCTTCTGTCCTTTCACTTATCATCCCATGACCGGAAAGCTCGTCCATCACAGCCAGGTCGATGTCACCGTGTCCTATGACCTGCCGGCCGAGGGAAGCGCCGAAGCTCTTATGGTCGAGAACTCGCTCAAGGACACCGCGGCCGACGCTAGGGCAGCCGGGCTCTTCAGCAACTTCGGCGCCGTCAGCGATCTCTATCAGCCGGATGGCAAACAGGCCGCGCCTCTGCAGGGCACAGACGACTACGTGATCATCACCATTGCCGGTCTCCTGAGCTCTATCATGGATTCAGACTTCCCGGCCTGGAAGGCCTCACTCGGCCACAATATTCGGTATGTGCTCACCACAGACGCCGAGATAACAAGCCAGCCGGGCGCGGACCTGGCCGAGCAGATAAGGAACTTCCTCAGAGCCTATTACATAACCTGGGGCATTGAGTATGTCCTCATTGTCGGTGATTATGCGACGGTTCCCATGCGCATATGCTATCCCGACCCCGACTATCATGTTTATGATCCGAGCGATCCGGGCCTGGTCGCCCCCGGCACGCCGAGCGACCACTACTATGCGGACCTCTCGGCGTCCGACGCGGCCTCCTGGGATTCCGACGGCGACGGCTATATCGGCGAATACGGCCAGGACGATCCCGACTTCCTGGCCGAAGTCTCGGTGGGCCGCATCCCGGTCAGCAATGCCACCCGAATCACCTATACGCTCAACAAGCTGGTGGCCTTCGAGCAGGACACGGGAGCCTGGAAGAACAATGCCCTGATCGCCGGCTCGATTCTCTTCTTCGAGAACCAGGACCACAGCGGCTATCCCTTCATAGACGGTATGACCTGCCTGGATTCGATCTGCACGGGCCTGCTCGGAGGTATGAATCTCACCTGCATGACCGAGAAGTCCGGCATCGTGGTCTCGCCTTTTTCCTATCCGCCGATTTCAGAGTCGGCCTTCAATGATGCCTGGCGCACCGGCCAGCATGCCGTGGTCAACTGGTCGGGCCATGGATGGTCCGACGGGGCCTACAGGACCTGCTGGAACTGGGATGATGGTGACGGTATCCCGGAGCATGGCAATGGCGAGATGCAGAGCTATCAGTTCATCAATGTTTCGACATCCGACCTGGACGATGACTACCCGTCGATAGTTTTCGCGGTCTCCTGCAATGTCGGCTATCCCGATCCCAACCCATATGGCAATTGCGGTGTTGATCTCCTGACCAAGCTGGGCTGGGGAGCCGCTGCGGGCGTGGTGAGTTCCTCCAGGCCGGCGTCCATCTCAAGCGACTGGAAGAACAATGGGGGCGGTACCGAACAGATCTGCTATGAGTTCAACCGGTACATGATCTCAGAGGGGGAGAGAATCGGCGACGCCCTCTATGACGGCAAGTATCATGCCCACACCTACTTTGGCTGGGACTACCTGTACGAATACATGAATCTCTATAACTACAATCTCTATGGCGACCCGGCACTTCTGGTGAACGGCGCGACAGCCGGCATCACCGACAGCCCGGAGCGCACTCCGGAGCCCGGAATCCGGCTTGGACCCGGCGAGCCCAATCCATTTGCCTCAACCACAACCTTGAGATTCGCGCTGTCGCGGTCCGGTAATGTACGCATCGACGTGCATGATGTGCGCGGCCGGCGGGTGGCGACACTTGCGGACCGGCGCTATGAGGCCGGCGAGCATGCGGTCACCTGGGACGGGACAGATGATTCAGGCGCAGGCCTGGCATCCGGTCTCTACTTCATTGGAGTTGAGACAGATTCCCGGAAGGCGGTGCGGAAGCTGGTGCACCTGGAGTAGAACAGGGGCGTTTCTCAGATGACGGCCGGGCCCGGTCCGGCCACTTCCCAAAGCGTTGGCGAAGCCTGTGCGGGCGTCGCGCCCGGCGGGGTCGGCCCAT
>JASFOL010000126.1:0-5373 GCA_050116545.1 bacterium
CGATTTCCTTCATTCTCTCGGACCCGAATGGATTTCGCCGCATCAGCAGATAGAGGATGCCGGCATAGACGAGGCCCAGCGCTCCCACGATCATTCCGGCTGTCAGAATGCTCATCACTTACCTCCGTTAGATACAACAGTGAATGATCAGACAGCCACAAATGCTACTGGAAGCGGCGGGACTCGTCAAGCGGATTTGGCGGTCCTCTGCGGCCTCTTCTAAGAGAGGCCGACAACCCAGTCGCGGCTGACTGGAAGCGAAGTGACTCTCCGGCCCACCGCATTGGACACGGCATTGGCTATGGCAGCCGCCACCGGGATGATGGCCGGCTCTCCCAGCCCCTTCGCCCCATAGGGCCCGTCAGCGGAAAGACTCTCCACGAACTCCGAGTGCACTTGCTCGCAGACGTCCATGGACGTGGGCACGAGATAGGTGGAGAAGTCAACAGAGCGGACCCGGGAGCCTTCCTCCACGAATCTCTCGCTCAGGGCCAGTCCCATCCCCTGGGCTACCCCTCCCTCCACCTGGCCGGCCGAGGCAAGCGGATTCACGATCCTCCCGCTGTCGTGTATGGCCCAGAACCCGACCAGCTTGATCTCACCGGTCTCCAGGTCCACCTCCACCTCGGCGATGTCGGTGGCAAAGGAATAGACATAATAGGCCTTGCCCTGCATGGAATCATTGTCGACGCGGCATTCCGGCATCACATACCAGCCGGTCGCCACCAGGTCCACCCTTCTGTCCGCGCAGACCTCGAGAAGCTCATCGAAGCTGAGCCGCTTGCCGCTCGAGGGACTCACCACCCCTTCACCCGAGGCATTGAACTCGGCATCATCCCCGATCGAAGCGGCCGCCGCCTCGAGCATATTCCGTCTTATGCACTCGCAGGCATCGATGATGGCATTGCCGCATATCACGGTGGTTCTGGAGGCAACTGTCGGCCCGGAATCGGGGACGATATGCGTATCGACACGGTTCACGGTCACCCGGCCTATGTCCACGCCGAGGGCCTCGGCCGCCAGCTGGGTGAGCACGGTAAGAGCGCCCTGACCCATGTCGACACAGCCCACGAACACATTGACGGAACCATCCTTCATGAGCTCCACCCTGGCACCGCCCCGGTCGATGCGCCGGCCGATCGCACCCAGGCTGACTCCATAATACATGCCGGCGACACCCCTGGCCCTTACCCGCGAGCCCCCGGTTCTGCGGGCCTCGAATCTGCCCGGCAGGCCTTTGAGGATCTCATCGGCCTTCTCAAGCGTCTCGACGAAGCCCACACTCTCATCCAGGACCTGGCCAGTCGCGGTCCGGCCTCCGACCTTGAGAGCATTGAGCTTCCTGAACTCAATCGGATCGATCCCCGCCTTCCGGGCAAGCTCATCGATCACGGCCTCACAGGGAATCACCACCTGCGGAGTCCCGAAGCCCCTCATCGCCCCCTTGGGAGCCGTGTTGGTATAGAAGCCCTTATTGGATATTCTGACATTGGGGATATCATACGGCCCGGCGGCATGAACCGTGGAGCGGAAGAGCACGATCGGCGAGAGGGTCGCATAGGCCCCCACACCTGCCATGAGCTCTATGTCAGCGAACTTGATAAGGCCTTTCTCATCGCAGCCCATCCGGTAGCGCATCCTTATGGGATGGCGCTTGGAAGAATAGAGTATGTCCTCTTCCCGCGTCAGCACCATCTTGACCGGCCTTCCGCACCTGGCCGCGATCACGGCCAGCCGTGAGCAGATCTCGGAAGGCACATCCTCCTTGCCACCGAAGCCTCCTCCCACGGGCAGCTGCACCACCCGCACCTTCGCCAGCGGCAGTCCCAGGCTGCGCGAAACCGCGTCCCTCACGTAGAAAGGGCACTGGCCCGAAAAGTGGATCTCCATGCTCCCGTCACTTCCCGGCACGGCGATCGCGCCCATGGGCTCCAGGTAGGCATGTTCCTGCACGGGGCTGAATATGGTCTCATCCACTGTGTGTATAGACTCGGCTTCACCCCTGGCGATATCTCCCCTCTCAAGCAGCTGGTCGACCGCGAGGTTACCCGCTTCATGGATCAGTGGTGCGCCATCGGCGGACGCTTCCTCCGGCGTTCCGACCGCCGGCAGGTCCTCGAAATCCACCTTCACGAGCGAGGCCCCTTCGATAGAGGCCTCCATGCTCTCGGCGGCCACGACGGCAATGCAGTCCGCCTCATATCTCACCCTCTCCGTGGCGAAGAGCGGCTGGTCGTCCAGGAATACGCCGACGCGGTTCTCACCCGGAACATCGCCTCCGCCGACAACCGCTACCACGCCTTCGACCGAGAGGGCCGGCGCCAGATCGACCTTGTGGATAATGGCGTGGGGTCTCAGCGGCCAAACCATCCGGGCGTGGAGCATTCCTGGGAAGCTCAGGTCCTGCAGGAAGCGCAGGCTTCCTGTGGCTTTATATGCGCCATCCACCGAACGGACGGCCCGGCCAACTGCTCTTGGCTCATCCATATCAGTCGCCCTTCTCCATCCTCGCCCTGGCCCGCTCCAGCACCTCGCTCGACCAGACCCCTGACGGCAGACCCTCGCCCGAGGCCAGGCTTTCCCTGAACTCGCTGAAGAACTTGCCGCTTTCTATTTCATCGAGCACCGCCAGCAATTTCTCCTTCGTGCTCTCGTCGATCACTCGCCTCCCCCGGGTGGCCCCGCCGAAGAAGGCGGTGGAGGATATGTGATCCTTCAGATGGGCAATGCCCACACGCGAGATCAGTGAGGCCATATACTCCACCTCGGCGATGCACTCTATGTATGCTATCTCAGGTGGGAAGCCTCTGTCCACAAGCACGTCGAAGGCGCTCTTCATCAGCTCGATCATGCCGCCCGCGAGAACGCATTGCTCACCGAAGAGGTCGGCAACCGCCTCCTCCCTGAATGAGGCCCGGATCACGCCTGAGCGCCCGCAGCCTATTGCTCCGGCATAGGCCAGTGCCATTGCCATGCCCTCCGGTCCGTTGTCCCTGGAAGCCACTATGGCGGGTATGCCCGTGCCCTCGATGAACCTCTGCCTCAAAACGGCGCCCGGCCCCTTGGGGGCGGCAAGAAAAACCGGATGGGACGCCGGGATATTCACCAGGCCGAAGTGCACGCTGAAGCCCGCACCAAAGCCGATCGCCGCCCGGGGCGAGACATTCGGCAGAATCAGGTTGTCACAGATATCGGCATGCGTCTCGTCGGGGGTCAGGACCATCAGGATCCCGCACTCGGTGGAAACCCGTTCGATGGAGAGGGGATGGAAACCGTCGCTTCCGGCCGCATCCTTTGAGCGGCCCTCGCGGACCCCAATGAGAGGATTGAAGCCGGAATCTCTGAGATTGAGGGCCTGCGCGCGGCCCTGTGAACCATAACCTATGAGGCCCAACTGCCGGCCGGAAATTGCAGAGGTGTCTATATCGCGATCAAGAAGAATCTTCTTATCGGTCACTGGAGCGCTGCCTGGATCTCCTTTTCGATATCCGCACGGGGGCGAACACCCACCAGCCTCGCGGCCGCCTTTCCACCCGCGAAGAGTATAAGGGTGGGGATTGCTCTCACGTCATATGTCTGGGCAACGGCCTGGTTCTCGTCGATATTGACCTTGCAGACCTTTATGGTATCTTTCATGTCCTCAGCCAGCTCCTCGACAATGGGCCCGACCATGCGGCACGGAGCGCACCACGGAGCCCAGAAGTCAACAAGAACGGGCTTATCTGATTTCACAACCTGTGCTTCGAAATTCCCATCGGTGACATCAATCGGCTTGGTGCTCATATGGTAGTCCCCCGCTTAGTACGGCCTCTCAGGAAGCCGCAGACTCTCTATTTGACGATCTCGAACTTGCAGACATATTCGGGGGCAGTATTGCCTGCCCTGTCCCGGACCTTGCATCTGAACTTGTACTCTCCGGGATTGGTCTGGCCATCCACACAGGCCTCGTATTGCCAGTTCTCGGTTGACCATTCCGGTTCGGACTCTATGGTCGCCAGAGGCGCAGGGCGCACGAGACGGTAACTGTACTCAAGCGAGTCCTGCGGGGTGGCGGCCCGGGGCGTCCTGGCCACATCATGGGCATACATTCTGTAGGTGTGACAGAACGTCGGGTTGGTCGGCTTGGCGGGAGGGCATATCACGCTATCGAACACGGGGAAGTCCGCGTCATAGCGTACGAAAAAGTGGCTCACTATGGTGCTGTCCGCCCCTCTTCCGTCAATCACTCTCACGCTGAAGTCAAAGGTGGTGTCGGGCAGATCCAGGACCTGGTAGATATTGTCCCCGTAGTGCCGGACCCACCCCTCAGGATGCTCGAAAGTGATGTCGCTGTCGGCGGCCGCATCATACCAGGTAACGGTTGAGGGCTCCAGCTTGATAAATGTGGATCCCATCCCCAGATCATCATCCCAGTCGGTCGCGATCCACTCGAAATTCGCCGCATTCGTAAAGATGACCTCACCATCGTCAGGGGCTCTGGTGAACCAGACCCTCGGGGGATTATTGCTTCCCTGGTCAAGATCCTCGACACAACCCCATATCAGAGCGCCGGCAAGAAGAACAAATACAAGTAGCCATAGTTTGTTTTTCACTGCTCAAACCTCCATCAACTTGTCCTCTAAACTATAATCACGGGGTATTCTGATTGTCAACACAATAAGAATCAAGCCCTTCCGCGGTCGGGGTCACGCCAGCCGGCAAGCAGTTTAATGCATTCATCCCTCGTGAGCCCGCCGGGCCTCTTCATGGCTTCCTCAAGAAGATAGTCCTTGGCCCGGCCCACAACCGGACCCTGCTTCAGGCCCAGAATCTCCATGATGTCGTGGCCTGTGACGGGGAGAACCGGAAGCCTGCAGCCCTCCTTTTCCAGGCCTGATATCCGGCGCCGCAGCTCGCCTATGTCCCTGGCTCGCAATGGGTCGGGGTGCTGGGCCTTCCGGTCGGCCTCGACCAGGGCCAGCATGTCTTCCAGGTGCCTGCCCATCTTCCGCATCAGCCTGCGGACCGCTTTGTCGCTCCAACGGGTAGAGTACATTATCATGTGGCCGGCCACGAGAAATGTCACATCGGAGATCGTCTTCCCCGGGAACTTGAGCCGTTTGAGCACTGTCTTGGCAACCCTGGCCGACTCCTCATCATGCCCGTAATAGACCGATCTTCCACGGCGTCTGGTCCGTGTATCCATCTTACCGATATCGTGCAGGAGCGCAGCCAGCCTGAGATTGAGGTCCGGCCTCACATTTGCCGCGGTCTTCAGGGTGTGGGTGAAGAGATCATAAGAGTGATACGGGGTGTCCTGCGAAAAGCCCGCCGTCCGGTCCAGCTCCGGGAGGACCACCGCCTGAATGCCCGTCCTCTCCATCAGTCTGAACC
>JASFOL010000127.1:0-5371 GCA_050116545.1 bacterium
GGCGTGATAGACTGTGACCCCGTCTATCTCCCTGAGGCCATCCCTGAGCTTCAACCAGAGAGCCATCTCACGCTCATGGATCGCGTCCGCTCCCTGCTCCAGTATCCACTCCAGGCCTGCCTTGAGGCCGGCCACGCCCACGATATTCAAAGTCCCGCATTCCATTCTGTAAGGAAACTCCTCCAGGTGGAATGGATAGGCCGAGCGCACTCCTGTGCCCCCGAAGCGAGTGCACCGGATCGGAGTGTCCTCCCGAACGTATGAACCCCCTATGCCGGTCGGCCCCATCAGGCACTTGTGTCCGGTGAAGGCCAGGAGATTTATGTGCATTTCCTCAACATCGATATCGATCACACCGGCTGTCTGGCAGGCATCCACCGCAAAGCAGACTCCCGCGTCACTGCAGACCTCCCCGACTTCCTTGACCGGCTGCACGGTTCCGATCACATTGGAGGCGTGGTTCATGACCACCATGCTGGTATTTTGCTTGATCGCCTTCTTGACGTCCCCGGGGTCGATGATGCCCCGCTCGTCCATCGGGACATGCGTGACCTCTATAACTCCGTCATGCTTCATGTGATGAAGAGGCCTCAGGACCGAATTGTGCTCGACATTGGTCGTGACAACGTGGTCGCCCTTCTTGAGCACCCCCTGGATGATCATATTGAGCGAGTCGCTGGCATTGTAGCTGAAGGTAAGGTACTTGCATTCGTTGCCGCCGAAGAAGTCCGCGAGCATCCTGCGGGTGCCCTGCACCAGCTCCTCGGTTTCCAGGCTGGCATCATATCCCGAGCGCCCGGGGTTGAATCCCTGGGTCCGGTAGAAGTCATACATGTATTCGTAAACGCTCTGCGGCTTGGGATAGGTAGTCGCGGCATTGTCCAGGTAGATGATGTCCCTCATCATAACCCCCACTGAGATCTAAGCCATCGGACCGTTCATCCTGATATCGTCATCCAATATACCATCACCGGCTCCGCTTTCCAAGCCCCTTAACCCGTCGCCTCCGAACCCGGCCCTTCCGTTGAGGGCGCCTCAAGCACCAGGGCATCCGCCACCAGCTCGCCCACAGTCTTGATCTCCACCCCGAGATCATAGACCTGGTTGAGCTCCATCAGCTGGTCGATGCAGTTGTGGCACGGTGTGGCCACTATCCCGGCGCCGGTCGCGCGTATCTGATCCGCCTTGATCTTGCCGGCTTCCACCCGGCGGTCGCGATAATCTCCCATCGAGAGCTGGCCCCCTCCTCCACCACAGCAGAAATTGTCCACCCGGTTGGGAGTCATCTCGACAAAGTCGGCCACCGCCTTCTTGAGCACGAATCGCTGCTCCTCGATCACACCACCGGCCCGGACCATATTGCACGGGTCATGCAGGGTCACCCGCTTCCGGTTCTTATCCGGATCAAGCCGTATGCGCCCCGAGCGGATATAGCCCGCCATCAATTCGATCACCGAGACCACGGGGAAGGGATAGGCCCGGCCCATCCAGTCGGGCCCCTCCCAGCGTATGGCCCGGAAGCCGTGACCGCATTCGGCCAGCGCCAGCACATCGGCGTCCAGCTTCTTCATCTCGGCCGCCATCCGCAGAGTCAGCTCCAGGGCCGAATCGTCCGAGCCCGAGAAGTAGGCATAATTGGTCACGTCATAGCAGTGGGTGGATATAGTCCACGATTCCCCGGCGGCGTGGAAGATCCTGGCCATGGCGCTTATCGAGAGCGGGAAGAACTTGGGCTCCCTGGGATTCAGGGTATAGAGCACATGCTTCCCGGTTGCGTCCAGGGGAATCCCCGCCGAGTCATCCCCGACTTCCATCCTGAGATCATCGGCCAGCCACTCGAGCGTGTCGACCAGCTCGTCCTTCGGGATTGCCATGTTATTGCCGGACTCTATTGCCGCATCCACCGTGGACTGAAGCCCGGCGGGCACAAGGCCCAGCTCCACCAGCATCGTCCGGGCGGTGCGAACAAGGAAAGGGACATCCACCCCGATGGAGCAATGTGTCGAACAGCGGCCGCACATGGTGCATCCGCCGAAGATCACGTCAACCATTTCCTCCACCGCCTTTTCATCCAGATTTCCGGCCCCGAACCATCCGGGCAGAAGCCGGCCCTCGAGCGTGAAGTAGCGGCGATAGAGCCTGGCAATCTGGTCGACCTTGTTACCGGGGATGAATTTGGGATCGCCATAGCGAAGATAGTAATGACAGGACTCGCCGCAGAGCCCGCAATGCACGCAGCTGTTGAGATGAGTGAGCAGGCGCCCACCCAGGCGCGCCTTGAGGACATCCAGGGCCCTTGCCCTGTCCCTGTCTACGCCCTCTTTCGCCATGACTCCCCCGTCCCCGCCGGCCACACGCCACGCCGGCCATAGAAGAGCCCGAGGTAGACCCGGGCAAGAGTGAAATAGATGGAGTGCCTGAGCTTCCCCACAGGTATATAGAGGTAGAGGATGCCTGAATACACAAGATAGGCCGGCGTCAGGCTCTCATACTTGAGTGCCGCAACCGTCATTGCAAGGAAACCGGTCACGATCAGATTGCTGAAGTAATCGTCGGGGTTCGAGAAGTAGCGCATCTCCGGAGTCAGGAGGCGCTTTGTCAGAAGACCCAGTCCGCACAGGGCGCCCAAGGCGATCACCAGGGCGGACAATGTGACAATGACCGGCGGGAGATTGATGCCAAAGAAGATCAGGACAAGCCATATTAAGCTCAGGAAGACGCCTGCATGGTAGGCCACTCCCATGACATAGGAGAATAAGTGCCGGTTGGCCGTCTCCTTCTTCCAGGGCATCATGGCGCCGCTTAAGGAGTAGAGCACGGCCCGCGCCTCATCCCCCCGGCCCTCGGCCAGACCGCCGGCGCCCTTTCGGGGAAATGCCTTGTGTATTCTGTACCGGGCGCCCACAGCAAAGACCGCAAAGCAGGCCACCAGGAACCAGTGCGGACCCGTCATGGGAGCCGCCTAGACGCAGCCATCGGGCTTGGGCAGCCCGGCTATTCTGCATGCGCCCTTCGCCGGCCCCATGGGGAAAAGCTCATAGACCTCCCTCAAGCGCAGGCCGCTGTTCTGGCACACCTTGCGCACCATGGGAGCCATGTCGTTTTCCTTCCAGTACTTGCGGATATAGTTGATCACCGCCCAGTGTTTTTCGGTAAGATCTCCGGTACCGTCGGTGGTGGCAAAGAGGCGCGCTACGTCTTCATCCCAGGTCTCAGGCTGCTGGAGAAAACCGTCTCCATCAACCTCGAACTCTCTTCCACCGATCTCAACCTTCGGCATTTATCCCTCCCATTGCACGGTCCTGTGATATCGGACAAAGCTACCCTATCAGATAATGAGTGGGCAACGAATAATCAAGAGGGGGCTCGATGACCCCGGGCCCGGCCACCGGCCTCGACAGCGGTCCAACCACATTGTGCCTGAAGCCTCTATGTGCCGGTCACCAGAATCGTCCCATTGGTCACTACAATGTCTAACTCTCCCTCGCCGTCACCCAGTATGCCGACAATCGAAGTCGGCGTGGTCTCAAGGTTGGTGAAAGTGAGATCGACCGTGTTGATGCTGCCATTGACGACCCGGGCAGAGAAGTCCGCCGAGGTTTCCTGGGGAATCTCCAGTCCGACACCCCCGTTTACAACGGCCAGGGTTATCTGGCCATTTGCTGGCAGCGTCGCGTCACCGACCACGGTGCCGTTCACCACACTGATGCTGGCGTCCCCTTCGAGGCCGTCCAGCACCACCCCGCCGTTCACGCTCGAGACCGTGAGCTCACTGGCGACATCCTGGATCGTGATGTTCCCGTTTACACTTGTTACCAGGACGGTCATCTCGGCCGGTATCATGATCTCATAGTCGACTTCATAGTTCCTTCCTTCGGTCTCATCCGGCTGGGAGGTCTCAGCCGATATCTCCTCCTGGACATTCTTGACTATGACATCGAGACCTTCAAGCCGAGAATCGGCATCCTGCTGGCTGGGGGCATCAACACGCATCACGCCTTTGATCACCACCGAGTCGGATCCGGCAACGCCCTTCACGGTCACCGTTCCAGAGATGGCCTCGACCCTGAGCCCGGTCTGCCCAACAACATCAAACCGGTGGTAGAAACTCTTCTGCGCCGTATAGTCATTGTCGCCGTCGTCCGGCCCTGTTGAGCTGCTGCCACAACCCAGCCACACCAGGCAAATGCCGAGCAAGGCCAGTAGCACTACGCCCTTTATTGTCATTGTTCTCATCATCCGCCTCCTGCAGGGGTCCTGAAATCGTGTGGTTCCGCAGCCCAGTCTAAGCCCCAGGTGAATCTATGTCAATCGCGATAGATGCTCCTGTACCGAAGAGCCTCAGCCCAGCCTGCGGACCACCATGATGGTAAGTTCGTCACCCATGGGGGCGCGCGCCCTGAAGGCGCTTACGTCCTCAACACAGACTGCGATCAGTCCCTGAGGCGACATCGCATGGTTCCTGCCGACCACCTCGGAAAGCCGCTCGGCACCCTAATGCTCGCCCGCTCCACTATCTGGTCCAGCGGGAGACTAGAGAGATAGGGTGCGAAAAGTAGCGTGCAAATGCGCCACCTACATGAAATAGACGTATCCTGACTATCTATAGATCGACTTGATGGTGCCCCAGGTGGCCGGCTCGGTGGCTTCCCCGCACGCACACCCTGTGTAGACATAGCCGATCTCCGAACCACAGTAACCGTAGGGGTGATTTCCATAGAGGCAGGGTGAGCAATCTTCCACGTCCATTGTCACGTCCGGAAGCACAACTGTCGTGTCGCAGAATAGTGGGTCATTGGAGAAATTGCCGTATGAGCTGTCAGGGTCGGCTATCCGCCCGACCCAGTCACCGCCTTCATTGCCGTATATGTCGGTGCAAATGAAGGTGGGAACGCTCTCGTCGTCCGCGACGTAAACACCTTCGCCGTCGAAATTGAAGGCTATGATGGAGCTCTGGATTGTCGGGGAGGCATTGGTTTCTGAATAGATCCCTCCACCGAAGCCCTCGGCCACGCAGTTGAATATGTTGCAGTTCCAGAAAGTTGGCGTCGCATTGTCGCTGCAGTAGACGCCGCCCCCGTTACCGGCGGTGGTATTTCCGGTGAAGCTCAAGCCGGTGAAAGAGGGATCTGCATATGACGCGCAGGCTGCGCCTCCTCCGCCGTTGCCCGCCTGGTTCCAGCGCAGGACGCCCCAGACAAATTCCGGTGCCGAGTGGTCCTCACAGTAGATCGCCCCACCCAGATTGTCGGCAATATGAGCTTCGTAGTCGCACAGCCATATTGTGGGGGAGCTGTAATTGGTGAAGAACAGCCCACCTCCGCATCCGTCGGTTCCCGTCCCGGCCGCATGTCCTCCTCGAAACGTCATG
>JASFOL010000128.1:0-5357 GCA_050116545.1 bacterium
CGACCTTCTTCTTGGTGGTCTTCTTCTTGGCGACCTTCTTCTTGGTGGTCTTCTTCTTGGCGACCTTCTTCTTGGTGGTCTTCTTCTTGGCGACCTTCTTCTTGGCCGTCTTCTTCTTGGCCACCTTCTTCTTGGTGGTCTTCTTCTTGGCCACCTTCTTCTTTGTGACCTTCCTCTTGGTCACTTTCCTCTTGGTGGTCTTCTTCCTCTTGGTCACCTTCTTCTTCGCCGTCTTCTTCCTTGCAGTTCTCTTGACTGCGCTCATTCCGACAGCCCCCTTTCTCTCAGCTTGCCCTCCTGGACCCGGCGCATTCAGTGTGCGGCAACCGCCGAGTCTTCTGGAGGGAGACCGTTTCCGATCACACTCCTTGCGTGCATTGCATAACTTTTGTAATTCGTTGTCAAGCTTTTTAACGAGCTTTCTTGAGTTTTATCACTTCTAGCTCGCGAGTGTTTTCTGAACGATCTCACCGATCTCGGACGGCGTTCCCGCAACCGGAATTCCTGCGGCTTCAAAAGCTGCGACTTTTTCCTTGGCTGTTCCTGTTCCACCGGAGATGATCGCACCGGCATGACCCATGCGTTTTCCCGGAGGAGCTGTTCGGCCTGCAACGAAAGCCACCACCGGTTTGCTTACCGACTTCGTCACATAAGCTGCGGCTTCCTCTTCGTCAGTTCCCCCGATCTCGCCGATCAAGACTATGATCTCGGTCTGGCTGTCACCCTCGAACGCTTCAAGCGCATCGATGAAGTTGGTGCCTATGATCGGATCGCCGCCTATGCCTATGCAGGTGGACTGGCCTATGTCCCTGCTGGTCAACTGGTAGACAACCTCATAGGTCAGCGTGCCGCTCCGGGAGACGACGCCTGCCGGACCGGGCTTGTGGATCCGGCCGGGCATGATGCCGACTTTGGCCTCACCCGGGGTTATGATGCCCGGGCAGTTGGGGCCGATCAGCCTGGTACCGCGCTCCTTGAGATAGGCGCTCAACGAGACCATATCCAGGGTGGGAACACCCTCGGCGATGCACACTATCAGCTTGATTCCTGCATCGCATGCCTCGTACATCGCATCCGCGGCGGCAAAGAAAGGCACATATATCACAGACGTATTCGCCCCGGTATCGGCGACTGCCTGCTCGACAGAATTGAAAACCGGTATGCCCTCCACATCCTGCCCGCTCTTACCGGGAGTCACTCCAGCGACGATATTGGTGCCATACTCTTTCATCTGAAGGGTGTGGAACTTTCCGTCCCTGCCGGTGATTCCCTGAACAACAACCTTACTGTCTTTTCCGACAAGCACTCCCATCGCTTACTCTCCCCCCTTGCTGAGTCGTATGGCTTCCTTAACGGCATCGTCCATCGTGGTGGCGGAAACAACATCTACCTTCTTCAAGATCTCTCTTGCCTCATCCTCATTGGTTCCCGTCAGCCTGACCACAACGGGGACCTTTATGTCCATCTTGCCCAGGGCCTCCACGATTCCATTCGCGACATCATCACATCTGGTGATGCCGCCAAAGATGTTGAAGAGGATTGCGCGCACGTTCTTGTCCGACAGGATGATTTCCATCGCGGTCATCACCTTCTCGGGGCTGGAGCTTCCTCCGATGTCCAGGAAGTTGGCCGGCTCGGCTCCATAGAGCTTGACCATGTCCATCGTGCCCATCGCGAGGCCGGCTCCATTGACGATACAGCCGATGCTGCCGTCCAGCTTGACATAGCTGAGGCCCATCTCCCTCGCCTTGGTCTCGTACGGGTTCTCCGCGTCAAGGTCTCTCAACTTGGCGATCTCGGGCCTTCTGTAGAGCGCATTGTCGTCTATATTGATCTTGGCATCGAGCGCGATCATGTCATTGTCCGGCGTCCTGACAAACGGGTTGATCTCCGCGAGAGAGGCGTCCACACCCTTGAACACGTTGTAGAGCTGCACGAGCACCTTGGCCGTCTTGGCCGCCAGCTTGCCGTCCGACATGATTTTGAATGCCAGGTTCCTGGCTTCATAAGGCATCAGGCCCCTGGCCGGGTCGACCTCGTACTTGTGGATTTTCTCGGGAGTCTCCCTTGCGACTTCCTCGATATCCACTCCACCCGCGGAACTCACCATGAAAACGGGCTTCTTGCTCTTCCGGTCCACGATCACGCCCAGATAGTACTCATCCGCGACATCAAGGCACTCACCCACCAGCACCTTCTTCACCGGGAGTCCCTTGATCTCCATCGACAGAATCTTCGACGCGACCTCGCGGGCCTCCTCGGGGGTGTCGGCGAACTTGATGCCGCCGGCCTTTCCGCGCCCGCCGACATGGACCTGGGCCTTGATCACGACCTTCTTCCCGACGTCCCTGGCTATCGAGGCGGCCTCTTCCGCTGTCGCGGCCACCTTGCCGGAGGGGATCGGAATCCCGAAGCTGCCAAAGATCTCCTTGGCCTGGTACTCATGTAACTTCAATTTCTTACCCCCTTCTCTCCATGAGGTCCTTCACGATCGACTCTATGTTCGGCGTCCCGATCTCCTTGAGTTCATAATTCACCCTGACAATCGGAACGTCCACTTTTACCAGCCTGGCTATGTCGGCCGGGGAGCCGTTGACCACCGCGTCGGCGCCGCTGGCCTTTATGGTGGCTTCCAGGTCCCTCACCTGCTTGTCCCCATAGCCCATCGCGGGGATGAGCTTGCCGATCTGTGTGAACTTCTCCAGAGTCGCCTTGATATCTCCGACGGCGAAAGGACGGGGATCGATGCATTCCGCGGCCCCGTACTTCTCGGCTGCCACTATGCCGGCACCATAGCCCATGTCCCCGTGGGTCAGAGTGGGGCCGTCCTCGACCACAAGCACACGCTTGCCCTTCACAAGGTCCGGCTGTTCGACCGTGACAGGGGACTCCGCCATGATGACCGTGGCAGCCGGATTGACTTCCTTTATCAGCTGAATCACCGCCTCGACATCTTCCCCGGGGGCGGTGCCCACCTTGTTGACCACGATGAAACCCGCCATCCTGAGATTGGCTTCTCCCGGATGGCTGGTGGTCTGATGCTGCGGCCTGTGGGGATCGGCGACCACTATGTTGAGATCCGGCTTATAGAATGGAAGATCATTGTTACCGCCGTCCCAGAGTATCACGTCGGATTCGGCCTCGGCCTGCTTCAGGATCGCCCCGTAGTCCACGCCCGCATAGACGATCCAGCCCCTCTCTATGTGGGGCTCGTACTCCTCCCGTTCCTCGATCGTGCATTTGTGCTTCGCGAGGTCATCATAGGATGCGAATCTCTGCACCGCCTGCGCTGCCAGATCGCCATAAGGCATCGGGTGCCTTATCACCGCGAAGGTCTTGCCCATGGACTCGAGCACCTCGCAGACCTTCCTGGTGGTCTGGCTCTTGCCCGAACCCGTCCTGGTCGCGCACACCGAGATCACCGGCTTGCTGGAGGCTATCCAGGTCGACCTTGCCCCGAGCAGAACGAAGTCGGCGCCCGCGGCGATGACGCGGGACGCCTTGTGCATCACTTCAATGTGGGGGATGTCACTGTAGGCGAACACCACCTGGTCGATGTTCTCGCGCTCTATCAGGTCTTCGAGCTCGATCTCCTCGAAAATCGGAATGCCTTTGGGATAGAGCTTGCCCGCCAGCGAGGGTGGATACAGCCTCCCGGTGATATTGGGGATCTGAGTCGCGGTGAACGCGACCACCTCGTACTGGTCCTTGTCTCTGAAGAAGACATTGAAATTGTGAAAATCGCGTCCGGCCGCTCCCATTATCAGGATCCTGCATTTCGGCACGAGCGCACCTCCTTCCTGCTCCTCGTCAGTGTTCACTCCCTTTGGGATTGCCAACCTCTAAACTTAGCCTGACCCGGCTGGATAGGCAACTGCTGATTCGGCGCTAAGTGCCGCCCGCGAGACGAAGCCCGATATGGAAGAGCCACCCGGGCACCGGGACTCCGCGGTTCGTGGTTATACGGAAGAACTTTCCGGGATTCAGTATTCCGATCCTGTCGGTTTCACGCTTGATCACCCGGAAGTTCCTGTAGTATTCACCGAGAGCAAGCCTGCTGTACGGGCTGTTCCAGATGCCGAGGCCATATGGCCGGCCTCCAAGACCGGCTGCCAGTGAAACCAATTTCAGCGTGGCCGGTACGTCCCTCCGGAACCGGCCGTGCCCGCTTCCACCCCTCATGGCTCTCACCATCACCAGGCCCCTGTCCGCCAGGGTGTACTCGCACATAAGGTTCCTTCTCCCGGCCAGCGGCCCGGCAAGACCGATCAAGTGCGCAAGCCGGTCCGTGGCCACGATCACCTCTCCGGCCAGCGTGACCGACCTGTAGCCATCAGTGTCAAGAGGCGAGAAGTAGTCATCCCAGGGAGCGCTCTCCTCACCCAGACTCTCCATCTCCAGGCCGGTGCGGGCGGCCTCGTCCTTCACTGCTTTCTCCAGCATGTCCACACCTCCGGCATCTCCCTGGCCGGCGACAATGACGAAGGCGGAATTTCTCTCGCTGATTTTCCAGCGCGGCGCCAGCATGGCGGCAAGGTCCCGGTCCACCATCTTCACCAGATGGGGCGGGCGCTCCATGTCCGAAAATGACTCAAGGAGACCGCATCCATCCTCAAGTCTCTTCAAATAGAGAATGTGACTGCATCGCCTCTCCGGAAGGCCCCCGACAGGAAATGTCATGCGGGTCACCATGCCGGCCTGGCCCTCGGTGCCGGCGAAACTCCGGACCGAGTATCTCCCGTCGCCCTCTCCGGCATCTATCAGGATACCGGAGGGAACCGCGACTTCCATCGACTCTATCTGGCGATGAAAACCGCCCGAGGCGAGCGTGCCCACACCCAGTCCCCCGGTGCTCAGCCAGCCGCCCACAGTGCTCAAGGCGGCACTGGACGGATAGGCCCTCAATCCGAGCCCTTCGCTCCTGAGTTGATCTTCCAGAGCCCTCCAGGTGCACCCGGCCTGGACCGTCACGGTCATCTGATTCCGGTCGATACCGGTGATACTCGAAAGCGCCGTCAGGTCGACCACCACACCGCCACGAACCGGCACAGAGCCGCCGAGCCCGGCGGTTGCCCCCGCCCGGGGTGTGGCAGGCGTCTTCTCTTCCAGGCACTTGTCCAGTATATCGGCAACCAGCTCGCCTGAATCCGGTTTTACCACGGCATCCGGGCGCTTCGAACAGACGCTGCGCAAGATCGAAGGCATTGCTATGGCATCATCGCGGTAGGCGTCCAGGTCCCGAACATCGATCTCCAGCGCCTTTTCATCCAGGCGCGCCGAGAGCGAACCGACGATCTCGGACCTGCTGCGCTCGGGCACTTTCATCCCCTTGCCCATGAACCCGATCTTTCCCGAAC
>JASFOL010000129.1:0-5235 GCA_050116545.1 bacterium
CGCCGACTCTGTTGGCCGCACGCTCTCCGGCCTCGACCGCAGCCTTCACGGCGCCCACGTCGCCGCGCACGAATACAGCAATCAGACCGCCGCCGGTTTTCTCATATCTCGTGAGCGTCACCTGCGCGGCCTTGACCATGGCGTCGGCGGCCTCAACAGCCGCGACAAAACCTTTGGTCTCAATCTTGCCAAGAGCATCCGACAAGCCAGATCACCCCCTCACCGGGCTATGGTATTATCTCAGCGAAACAGCCGGTATCAATCCCGGCGGAATTAGCATCATCAGTATCAAGGTGGAAGTCAAGCGCAAAACGGTCACTGACGCGTATTAGAACATTCTCCAGCGTGAGTCCCCGCTCCCCGGTGAACCTCGCGCTGGCGATCTGACCGTCCCGAAGCCCGAAATTGCGGGCATCTTCCTCGGTCATGTGGATATGCCTGGTCGCGCAGATGGCCCCCTGGCTTAAGACCACGGTACCTGCGGGCCCCACCACGGTGATGCCGGGAGTACCCGCCACATGCCCGCTTCTTATCACAGGGAGCTCGAGTCCCAGTCTCAGACCATCACCTCGTGAGAGCTCCACCTGGGTGTATTTCCGCATCGGCCCCAGGACTCTCACGTTTTCGATCGCCCTTCCGCTCGGGCCCACCACCGTGACCCGGTCTGTGGAAGCGAACTCCCCCGGTTGACTGAGTTGCCGGTAGACCTTGAGATCGTGCCCCTTCCCGAAGAGGCCCTCCAGGACCTCCCGGGTCACATGGATATGCCTGCCTGATACGCTTACGGGGATCAGGATTTTCCCCCGCGGATTGAAGGTGGAGGGGTTTCCCCCGGGACTGCCCGCTGAATTGGATGTGGGGCCACCGGCAGGGCCGACCGTGGAGGGGCCTGTTGAGCCGCTTGCGGTCAGGCGTGATTTGACGCGCCTGGCTACCTCATCGCTGATCCTGGTGATGTCAGCCTTCTCGGTCAATTCCACCCCTCCCTGCGCGTTTGGTTCTGCTCAAATTACCAGAACGGGTGAAGGGGTGTCAATCACTATGATTGCGGGCAGGAGCGATCCGGGAAGGGCTTGGAGAGTAAAAAAAAAAGAAATGGAGTTCCCCACTACAATGCCGCGTGCAAGGTAACCGTGAAACTCGAGGTTCAGTTTTTCCCAGGAGATCAGCCCACGACCTGGCTAAACACGAACAAAGCAGGGAACTCCATTTCTTTTGGGTCCGATATTCAGTTGTTGCCCGTAACGAATTGCATTCGCCGTGCCAATCACCGCAACCAATGAGACGAAACCTGGAGGCGAAAACCTATGGTCTTGTGGATCAACACATTAGCTCTCTCTATATTTCAGATTCGGGTCTGCGCTCCGGCCGTGCCACGTCCATGGCGGCGCTCTGAGGGGCCGAAAAAGGGGGAATTCCCGCGGCCGATCGGGTGAAAATCCCCAACTACCGCAGGCCAGCCTCGTCCGGCTAACCATCTGGTTCCGGCTTTGAAGCCGCCAATTGGTTTAGATCCCGCACTCCCCGGCGCGCCAATATCCTTCCCGTCTCAACGCCTTCAGTTTCCCGCGCGGGTGTGGTATAATCATAAGAGAGTTATCCATCGGGTTTTGCAGCCGGCACAGCCACGGAGACAGAACATGTTCCGCGCCATAACTATCGCTGCCATCATCTGGCTTATTCCGACGGCGGTTTTTGCCGGAGAGCCCTTCGAGGGCTTGAACCTGGTTTCCCCCAATGTTGTGACCGAGAGTTACCTGATGGACATGGACGGTGTCGTCTTGAAGACCTGGCACGGCGAGGGACGGATCGCCAGCATGGCCTATATGCTTGCGGACAGCTCGATCCTGAGGCCTTCGGTCGATCGGGAAGGACAATTCGCGGGTGGCGGCGCCGGCGGGCATATCCAGCGGATCGATGCGGACGACGCCGTGGTGTGGGACTACTACTTCTCAAGCAGCCAATACCAGCAGCATCACGACATACAGCCCATGCCGGGCGGCACTGTGCTCCTGATCGCCTGGGAACTCAAGACCCGAGAGGAAGCTCAGGCCTGGGGACGGCGGGAAATCTACTCAGACATGTGGCCCACGCTGATCGTGGAGGTCGAGCCCGTCGGGCTTGATTCCGGTACCGTGGTCTGGGAGTGGCATGCATGGGATCACCTCGTGCAGGACATCGATCCCGGGCTCCCCAACTACGGTGTCGTATCCGAGCATCCCGAGTTGTTGGACATCAATTACGGAAGCGTCGGACCGGGGGGCGGTGACTGGTTGCACGTCAATGCCATCGACTACAACTCCGATCTCGACCAGATCGTCTTCAGTTCCAAGCCCATGAACGAGTTCTATGTGATCGACCACAGCACAACCACCGAGGAGGCGGCCGGACACAACGGGGGCAATACCGGAATGGGGGGCGACATCCTCTACCGCTGGGGAAATCCCCAGGTCTATGACCGCGGGGATGACACAGATCGCAGATATGATACGGTCCACGGCGCCAATTGGATCGATGAGGGGCTTCCGGGCGCGGGAAACATCCTCACCTTCAACAATGGGGACCGCCCGGGATCCATAAACGACTACTCTTCGGTCCTGGAGATTGTTCCTCCCGTCGATGAGTTCGGCAACTATGCAATCATGCCGGATTCGGCCTTCGGACCGGCAGAGCCGATCTGGACCCATGGAGAGTCTGCCACTTTCTATGGCGGACCGGCTCAATGCGGCGCATTTCGCATGCCCAACGGCAACACGCTGATCTCGCTTTCCCCACAGGGCGTGATCTTCGAGGTCACCGAGGCAGGAAGCACGGTGTGGTATTACACCTACGGTCTGAATGTCCCCCGCTCGATGCGCTATTGGGATGATTGCGGCTCGGTAGAAGGAGATCTTATGCAGGGGGCATTGTTGAGATCGGTTTCGGCTCAACCCATTCCTTTCAGGTGTTCAGCCCGGATCGGCTTTGAACTCTCAGAGGCTGCCCATGTCGAGGTTGAGGTCTTTGATGTCGCGGGGCGGCTTCTTGCAGACCTGGCCGGAGGCAGCTTCGGCGCCGGCGGGCATCAACTGAGCTGGAGCGGCCGAAGCGACCAGGGCCTGGCGATGCCTGCCGGGGTCTACTTCGTTAGGGTGAAGGCAGGCGGCGATGCGGTAATTCAGAAGACCGTCCTGGCCCGGTAGCCCTGCTGTCCCTGACGGCGCGAACATCATCGGCTTGAACGGGGCTAACCGCCGCGCTAAAATGCGCCCGTTCGGGAATACCCGATTCTCATGGCAAGGAGCTGCGACAATGACTAACTTGAATCTGGAGGAGTTCTGGCGGAAGAAGACAGATGAAGAACTCAGCCTGGCCGGCAGCCGCCTGAGCGATTACACCGAAGATGGCCGGCGGATCATCCGTGAAGAATTGCATCGAAGGGGAATATCCCCGCCCGAGCAGAAGCCCGAGACGCCGGCCCGCAAATCACTCCCGCTCGCCGTGGTACTGGCCATTGTCCTCGGAGCGCTTGGAATGCTCTATGTTCGCCGGTTCTGGTTGTCCCTTCTCATCTCCTGGGGAGCCCTTGTCATTATCGGCCTGCCCGCTATGCTTGTGCCGCGAGGATCAGTGGCTGATGCGATCTTCGGCATAGTCTGGATAGTCAGCCTCTTGGCAATACGTTTGATCGTATTGCCTGTCTGGGCAGCCCGCCGGGTGCGCGCGATCAATCTTGGCGCCGAATAGCCCAACAGGTGTTCGGCCTGAGTCAGGACTCTGTTTGGCCTGGGTCAGAGTTCGGGAAAACCCATGCTGGCGTAAAACTCTTCATTGAATTCGGGCCTGGTGAAGAGCTCCACATGCTCGGCGAGCCTTGCCACCTCGCGGGCCTCCGCGCGCGCCTCGGCCGAGGTAAGGAATATCTTGGCCCCTTCTATTGCGGTATTCCCGACCACCTTTATCCTGCCGGAGAATTCCGGAGGCAGGATTCCAAGGGCCTTGATGCTCGCCGGCCTCACCGATGAACCGAAGCTTCCAGCTATGAGAATCGTGCGCAGGTCTGCAAGCTTCAGGCCGGCACCGGAGAGCAACACTTTGATACCCGCGCAGATAGCCGCCTTTCCGAGTTGCACCTCGCGTATATCCCCCTGTGTTAACTTGATCAGGGGATCATCCACAAGAATGAACTCACGTCCTCTCTCACCCTCGATGATCCGCCCGGCCAGCCACCTGGCTTTCACCTGGTCGGGGGTCCTGATCCTGCCGCTGGGCTCTATGATACCCGCCCGGCGGAGCTCGCCCGCCGCGGCAACCAGGCCCGATCCGCATATACCGACCGGCTGCTTCTCCCCGATCGTCGTGACGTCTATCTTCCTGCCCCTGATCCGGACATCCTCGATCGCGCCACCGATAGCCCTCACACCGCAGCTGATCCTCTCACCCTCAAAAGCGGGACCGGCTGCCGTTGAGCAGACCAGCAAGCGGTTGTTCGCCGCGAGCACGATCTCGCCATTGGTCCCGAGATCAACGGCTAAGGTCGGAACCCGCTTGCGATGAAGCGCCTGAGAGATGATGAGCGCCGTTATGTCGCCTCCCACGAACCCGCCAAGCGAGGGCGGCATCAAGAGCCTGCAATCGTGATGTGCCTCTACCCCGCTCTTGGAAGCCAGGGTCTCCACGGCGGACATCAGCTTCGCCCTGTAAGGTGCGCGGCCAAGGTCCACAGGCGAGACCCCCACCACTATGTGCTGCATCGCCGTGTTACCCGCCAGGCTGCACACGTAGACCCGCCGGGGCTCCACCCCGAGATCCCGGGTAAGCTCCAGCATCATGCCGTTCATCAGGTGGTTTATCTCGTGGCGGAGCATCTCGAGTCCGCCGGATGTCTTGGCAAACCGGATTCGCGATATGACATCGTCGCCATGAATCACCTGGGGATTTATCGAAGAGGCGATCCCGAGCTCCCGGCCGTCACGCAGATCCACAAGTGAGGCCACCACGGTATTGGTGCCTATATCCATGGCGATTCCGTAACACTCTTTGGCCGTGTCCCCCGCTTCGAAGCCCGTTATGCCTTCGGGTCCGACAACCACTGTCGCGTTTGAGTGTACACCGAGCTTCCAGCCGTGGTCCTCTTTGAGGGTGCTGTCCAACAGGTCGGGGTCCGACATGCGGATGGTGATGTCTTCAGCGCCGATCCCGAACTTCTCTCTCAGGAGATTCGCATCCTCCTTCTTCATGCTTCCGAGGAAGGCT
>JASFOL010000130.1:0-5233 GCA_050116545.1 bacterium
GCCGGTCGCATCGTCCCCGCCGGCCCTCCGGATTACAAAGGCATCTCTGTCCCGGGCGCTGAAGTGCGAGAGCATGTCATCGCCCACCTCATAGCAGCAGGGACCGATGGAAGGCCCGATGAGATAACGGGCCGCCGACCCGGAGGTCCCACTCGGGCCCAGCGCGTCGAGAGCGTCGACGAACTCTCCCACGATGCCCGCTGCAGTTCCCCGCCAGCCGCAGTGGGCCGCGCCGACCACCCGGTCTTCCAGGTTGGCCGCGAGCAGGGGCACGCAGTCGGCGACCGTCACACCCACCATCACTCCCGCCCTTGCGGTCACAAGACCATCGCACTCCTCGCCCTCCTCCATCGCGCCGGCGTCGCATACCTTCGCGGAGTGAACCTGCCGGGGTACAATGATCTGCTCCGGATTCAAGCCGGCTTTTTCCACGGCCGTCCTGTCAGGCATCCGGCCTCCGGGTAATGCTCTGAGGCCGAGGCCATAACCCACAGCGCCCTTGGCCCTGACGAGCCACTTCTCCCGGTCGGAGTCAAATGAGGTGTCCCTGAAGACCGCAACACCATGGACGACGACGGGAGAGTCGAGCGTGTCCTGTCCGACCGGCCGGTCCTGTTCGGGCGGCCTGCCGTCAGCATCGCGGAGGGGAAGGAAGTCAGGATAGGTAAGCCAGGTGTGGCGGTATCTTCTCTCAAAGGTCGGAGCCACCACTTTCGGGCCGGTGCCGGTCACGCCCCCAGAGCCTCGCCCTTCCTCGCGATCCTGTGCACTCCCTTGATCCTTGAGAGCGCCGCGGAAAGGGCCTCGAGTTCTTTCAGGTTCTTCACCTGGACCGTGACCGAACCGTGGACTGAGGTCCCGCGGCTTCTCAGTTCCGTCTTAAGGATATTGACATTCTGATCGGCGATCACCTTGGCCAGATCGGCCAGCAGTTTGCTGCGATCGTCGCAGATCATCGTCAGCTCCACCGGGAAGGCCTGGTCGCGGTCGGTGTCCCAGTCCACATCCATCAGACGGTCCCGGTCCACATCGGGCTTCAGCACATTCTCGCAGCCCGTCCTGTGGACGGAGATTCCCCTGCCCTTGGTCACCAGCCCCACGACATCATCTCCGGGCACGGGCTGGCAACACTTGGCGAAGCGGATCATCATGGAACCTATGCCCTGCACCTTGACCCCGGCCGGGCGCTGCTCGGGCTCCGCCGCCGGTTTTACAACCGGTGTCTTGAGCTCGGACGGATAGAGCTTGTTGAAGACCCTCTCGCTCGAGATCTCGCCGCAGCCGACCGAGAAGAAGAGATGCTCCGCGTCCTTCCTCCCGAAGGTCTGGCCCAGCTCGTCGAACTCCTTCTCGCCCGGCACCTGCTTCTGGGCCTTCTTGAACTGCCGCTCCAGAATCTCCCGGCCCAGCGTCACACTCTCGTCATAGCCCTTGATCTTGAGCCATCGCTTGATCTTGGACCTGGCGCCTGCGGTCTTGACGATCTTGAGCCAGTCCCTGCTGGGCTCGGTGGCCGCCCTGGTGAGAATCTCCACAGTATCACCGTTTCTGATCTCGGTGGTGAGCGCCACCATCTTCCCGTTTATGCGCGCACCGGCACAGTGGTTGCCCACCTCGGTGTGCACGGCATATGCGAAGTCCAGCGGCGTGGCGCCCAGCGGCAGATTCTTGAGGTCGCCCTGCGGCGTAAATGCAAATATTTCATGATGATACAGGTCTGCTTTAAGAGAAAACATGAACTCCTTTGGATCGGTGAGATCCCTGGACCACTCCAGGGTCTGCCTGAGCCAGTAGAGCTGCCGGTCGAGCTCCTCATCGGTCTTTCCGCCCTCCTTGTAGCGCCAGTGGGCGGCGATCCCCTCCTCGGCGGTCTTGTGCATTTCCCGGGTGCGGATCTGGATCTCCACCATCTCGGCCCTTGGCCCTATCACCGTTGTATGAAGCGATCGGTACATGTTCTTCTTGGGTATCGCGATGAAGTCCTTTATACGGTCGATCACAGGCGAGAACCTCGAGTGGATCACGCCGAGCGCCTTGTAGCAGTCCGCCACATTCTCTGTGATCAGCCTTACAGCCAGCAGGTCGAAGATGTCCTCGATGGGTCTGCCCTGGTTCTTCATCTTCATGTAAATCGAGTAGAAGTGCTTGGCCCTGCCGGTCATCTCGGCCTTGACCCCGCCCTGTTCCAGCGCCTCCAGGAGCGGCCCTTCAAGCTCCTTTATGTATCGCTCCCGCTCATCGCGGCTCAGCGCTATCTGCCTGGCCAGCATGTCATAGGCCTCCGGGTCCAGATACTTGAGCGTGAGGTCCTCCAGCTCCCACTTGATCTTGGCGATACCCAGCCGGTGCGCAAGGGGAGCGAAGACGTCAAGGGTTTCCCTTGAGATCCTCAGCCTGTCATCCTCGGGAAGGTACTGCAGGGTTCTCATATTGTGCAGCCGGTCCGCGAGCTTGATCAGGATCACCCTCACGTCCTCCGCCATTGAGAGCAGCATCTTCCGGTACTTCTCCATCTGCTCCTGCTCGGGGCTCTCGAAACTCATGCCGCTGATATTGGTGACACCATCGACGATGACCGCCATCTCGTCCCCGAATTCCTTCCTGATCTCATCGAGCCCTATCGGCGTGTCCTCGACGATGTCGTGAAGCAGGCCGCCGGCGATCGTGACCGAGTCCAGGTGCAGCTCAGAGATGATCCTGGCGGTCTCGACGCAATGCGTCAGATAGGGGGCTCCGGAACAGCGGAACTGGCCTTCGTGGGCTTTGGCGCTGAAATTGTAGGCCTTGGTGATCAGATCGATATCCGCGCCCGGCCTCAGGCGCTTGATGTCGGCGAGAAGGTCCGACAGCTCGGCGTTCTCATTCGGAGCAGCCTTGGCCGCCGGCGTGCCTTTCCCGGGCGGTGCCGCATTCGCGTCCGGAGTGGACTTCCCGTCTTTGTCGCGATTCACTCTTGTACCCAAGTGGTTCTCCCGGCAGCCCCCCGCTTCGCGGCGGGTTGACTTTTCAATCAGAAACGATGCATAGAATCTGGCCGGCACCGGACCAGGCAATAAGCCGAGTTCTGTCCCGACAGGCCGACGCCGACTTGCCGAACCTGCGACGATGGTCATTAATCTAAGGATGTGAGTTGCCTCACACCTCAAGCGACCCAACCCGGGAATCATAACGAAGCGGGCAACTTCTCTTCCCCTATTTGGTCTTGCTCCAGGTGGGGTTTACCGATCCACCTCCGTCGCCGGAAGTGATGGTGAGCTCTTACCTCGCCTTTTCACCCTTACCGGCCGAAGCCGGCGGTATGTTTTCTGTGGCACTTTCCTTGGGATCACTCCCACTGGGGGTTACCCAGCACCCTGCCCTGTGGAGCTCGGACTTTCCTCGCGCGGGCCGAAACCCTCGCGCGACCATCTTGCCTGCTCCGGATCTACCTCCTCTTTCGAGATGAAACCGCCAGATTCGCAAGCCTGTCAGCTTGCTTGTTCTCCTCTCTTCCGATTCGTGTAACACTAAAATCATCAAATAGTTTCGTCATTTCCTTGAGATCTTCATAGAGAGCGGCCAGGTTCCTGCTCTTCACCTTGTACCTGCCTGCGATCTGATTGGCCAGCAGGTCTGAGTCCACCCTGAGCTCCACCCTGCCCGCGCCCAGCTCGGAGGCCAGCTTGAGGGCGAGGATGGCGCCCTCATACTCGGCAACATTGTTCGTGGCCCGTCCCAGATACCTGTAATCCTCCAGCAATACCTCGCCGGACTCATCGACAAGCAGCGCTCCGCAGCCCGCCTCGCCCGGGTTGCCGACCGATGCTCCATCTGAATATGCTATTAGGCTCAAGCTCTTGCCCCGGGACGCTCCCTTCCCGGACTTGCCGCCCCGGCCCTTCCCGCCCGGCGCCTTGCCGCTTGCTGTCCTGGCCCCGCTCGCCTCTGCGCCACCCGCCCTTGCGGCCTCCACTGCTCGGGTATCCACGGTGCCGGACTCCACCTTCTCCGACAACTCATAGATGAGCTCCGCCAGCGACTTGCGCGAAGTGAATCCCGCCTCCTTCGAGGCGTCGGCAAGGGACTGCCCCGAAGCCAGCAGCCTGAGCGCATAGGCTAAGTCACCGGAGTCGCGTTTCACGGTCACTCCCATTTCCAGATGATTATGCGCCCGCAGCCCTCACAGGTGATGATGCGTTCATCCCGCTTGAGGTTCTGCATCTCCTGGGGAGGTATGCGCCGGAAGCAGCCACCGCATGCTCCGTTCTCGACCGACGTCACGGCGACGCCGCCCTTGCTTTCACGGATGCGCTCATACCTCTTGATCAGGGCCTTATCAGCATCAACCAGCAGCCTCGTCCGCTCGTCCTCCTTGATTGCGATGTCGCTCCGGAGCTTCTTGAGGTTCTCATCGAGCTTCGCCTGCTCAGCCCTGGCCCTCGCGCTCTCCTCCTCCAGCCGGGCCTCCTCCTGCTTGATCACCGCCGCGGCCTCTTCCGCCTGGTCCAGGATTCCCAGTATCTGATCCTCAATCCCGGAGCCCTTCTCTTCAAGGCCGGCGATCTCATGCTGGAGAGCTTCATACTCGCGGTTGCTCTTGACCTGGAACAGCTGGGTCTTGAACTTATTCTTCTCATCATTCATGGATTCCAGTTCCACCTCGAGTTCCTTGCGCTTCTTGGCGAACTCGACCGACCTGTCCCTGGCCTCCTGTACCTTCTGCTTGAGCGATTCCAGACCCTCCTCCAGCTCCTGCTTGGTCACCGGGATCGACTCCTCCTGGTTCCTCATCGCGTCGATCTCATCATCCAGCTTCTGGAGCTTCAGCAGGAGCTCCTTCGTCTCTCTCATGTGCGTACCCCTTCCGTTCCAGCTTTAGACGGCAAGAAAGTCCTGAGACCCCAGGATTCCAGCTTGGCTCTCTCGCGTACCATATATACGAGTTCTTTGGCCCCGGCCATCAGGAAGCAATACCCGGGGAATTCAACAACCTCGGTCCGCCAGCACGAGCCCATCAGCTTCGCCAGGCCGCCGCTTGCGGGACCTATATAAAGTTCAACATCTGCCAGCATCGCCTCGTGAAGGCCCGTCTGGGGCTCGCCGTCCCAGACCAGCAGGCGGCTGCACCGGGAATTGCCCGAGAGATATGCCGGCCTCGAGCCCAGGACCGAGACCAGTTTTCTCGATGCCTCCGCGGAGCCCAGGGGCGGGTCGACATGGCCGATTCTCCCTTCCCCGAAGTCGGTCCCGCCCG
>JASFOL010000131.1:0-5216 GCA_050116545.1 bacterium
ACAGATACGATCTCAAGATCGTCCTGGCCCGCAACCGCCGAGGCGATCTCCCTGCCCATTCGGCCGAGCCCCCCAACCAGACATATTCTTATCATAGGCCTTGCCTCATGATCCCCAGGTCATGCAGGACGCCGCGCACCTTTTCCCTGCTCGCTTCCGACACCGGAACCAGGGGTAGCCTGAGCTCACCGGTCCCCAGACCCAGCATTTCCACGGCCGCTTTCACCGGCCCCGGATTGGTCTCAATAAAGAGCACGTGGAATAGCGGGAGGAGCTTGAGATGAAAATCCCGGGCCTCGTCCGGCCTTCCCTCAAGGAATGCTTTCACCATGCCCGAGAGCAGTCCGGGTGCCACATTGCCTGCCACCGACACCACTCCCCTGGCGCCCACGGCCATCATGGGGAGCGTCAGCGAGTCATCACCCGATAGCACGGTCAGATCGGTGGTCTTTATGATCCTGGAGACCTGGTCGATCGAACCGCTGGCCTCCTTTATGGCCACAATATTGTCCATCTGTGCGAGTTCGGCCACCGTCTCAGGCAGCATGTTGACGCCCGTGCGGCCGGGGACATTGTAGAGCACCAGAGGGATCTTGACCGACGAGGCCACCTTCTCATAGTGCTTGATCAGGCCGCCCTGGGTGGGCTTGTTATAATACGGTGTGATCAGCATCGCCGCATCGGCGCCCATGTCGAAGGCCATCCTGGTGAGATCAATGCTCGAGGCGGTGGCATTGGTGCCGGTCCCCGGTATCACAGTGATTCCCGGATTGTCCTTCTTCAGCTCCAGCACGGCCTTTATCATCTCTGAGCGTTCCTCGACCGACATGGTCGCGGCCTCTCCCGTGCACCCCGCCGGCACCAGGCCGTTGACCCCGCCGTCGATCAGGAACTGTCCCAGCTTCCTTATGCCATCGACATTGAGCATTCCATCCTTGAAGTCGGTCACCATCGCAACATGAGTGCCTTCCAACATCTCATATCTCCTTGAGTTCTGTGTGTCCCTCGTAAACCACCCTCGCCGGGCCCACAAGATACGCGACCCCCGTGGGACCGGCGGGAAGCTCGACGGAGAGAATGTCCCCTGAGGTCACTTTCAGGTCGATCACATCGCCTGCTCCGTGCCTGGCCTTGAGCGCATGGGCCGCGGCGACGCAACCGCTGCCGCAGGCCAGGGTCTCCCGCTCGACGCCCCGCTCATAGGTTCGAATAAGGTAATGCCCCACTGCCGGCTCCACGAAATCCACATTGGCACCTTCTGGAGCGAACTCATCACGGCGGCGGATTGCGGAGCCCACGCTCTCGACATCCAGGTCCGCCAGGCCCTCAGAGAAGATCACGGCGTGCGGTACCCCGGCCTCAACCAGCGTAACCTGGAAGGCCTCCCCGCCCTCTTTGATTACCATGTCCTTTACAAACCGGGGCGCATCCATGCTCACCCTCACTCCCCGCTCCGTCACCTCCCCGTTGTGGTCTCCCGAACCCGAACGGAACTCCATCCTGCCCGAGGCGATATTCTTGACACTGCAATAGAGCACCAGGCAGCGGGCCCCGTTTCCGCAGAAGGACGCCTCGGAACCGTCGCTATTGAAATAGTGCATCACGATTCGGCCGCCCGAGGCCTCCACCATAATCAGCCCGTCGGCGCCCACCGAGGTTCCCCTTGGGCAGAGCGCACGGGCAAGCCCGGATGCCCTGACCTTGAGCGAAACATATTCGGGACCAAGAAATATGAAGTCATTCCCGGCTCCCGACATCTTGGTGAACTCGATCTTCATGACTGAATCAACTCACCGCTTAGAAGGTGAACTCCACTTCCAGAGGCTCCACACATGACTCTACATGCAGGGTCTCCGGAATCTCAATGAAAAAGGTGTCTTCGGGATCCTTGATCTGGTTCTTGTCGAAGTCAAAGAAGGCCTCGATGCCATAGGGGCCCGGCCGCACGCACTTGAACTCGAACGCGCCGCCAGCGTCGGGCGTAGCGCTGTAAGAATAGGCGGAGTCCGATCTGGAATGCAGGTTGAGGACAACCGCTATAGTGTCTGGTACCGAGGAGGTATCGATCACTCCCACAACGCCGCCGCCGAGGGTCTCGCCGCAGATCATCAGATCGATGTCCTCCACCGCGCCGGCCCCGTCGAAGCTGACGGTGCCTCCATAGCACCCCACCTGTTCCTTGGTATCATATTCCGAGTCGAGGTCCTTGTCGATATAGGAGAATACCCTGTAGGTACCATGGGTATCCACGAATGGAACTTCGAAAATGCCCTTCGGTCCTGACAGCGTCACATATACAGGTTCGGCATTGAAGAAGCCTCCCAGGGTGTCCACCGCGACAGCGTCGTGAATCTCCACCACTGCCCCCTCCACTTCCATCTTCTTCCAGGCCACCGAGCCCGATATGATGCCGCTGTACAGACTGTCTCCCGTCGAGAAGCCGCTGACGAAGGTCGACTTCATCGAAACACCGTGCGCGTCCTCGACCTTGTTTGACACCGACACGAGATAGGTTGTCTCTGGTTTCAGGCCCTCCTGAGGAACCAGAATGAAGGCATTGTTCTTCCAGTGCCGCTTCTTCCACCGGCATGGAGGGCTGACCACAACACCGGACTCCACGGTCCGTTTCTTCATGCCTTCACTGAACTGGATTGTGATTTCACTCTGAAGGTCCACGCTCACGCTACCGCTCGCCGGAGTGATCTCCCCCACAAAGGGTGGGGTATTGTCCGCCGGACCCCCGGGCGGAAAGGCCTGCTTGGCGCAGCTCCACACGAGCGCCCCCCCGATGAGGCAGGCAAGAAGCAGCCCGCAGAAAACCGGGCGGCCTGGAAGGCTCCCGCGGTCAGACCCGGTCAGGCAACCGGTCCGGCCCCGGCGCCCATCCGTGGCCGGGCATTCAGGCCGGGGTCGGTGAGTGCATCCGGTCCGGCTCCTCAGCATTCTCGCTTATCCTCTCGCATCGCGTGGTTTCATCAGGGTCATCTCACCGGAGCTTTCCTACTTGCCGAGGAGCTCAACGATCACCGCACGCTGAATATGCATTCGGTTCTCGGCCTGATCATAGACCACCGAATGCGTCCCGTCCATGACGCTGTCGGTGATCTCCAGTCCCCGGTGGGCCGGAAGGCAGTGCATCACTATTACATCGTCCTTCGCAAGTGCTATCACATCATCGTTGACCTGCAGGTGCTTCATGGCCTCATTGCGCCGCTGGGCCTCTTCCTCCTGGCCCATGCTGGCCCACACGTCCGTGTAGAGCACGTCGGCATCCTTGACCGCCTCGGGCACGTCATAGACTATGTCGATCTTCGCGCCCTCGCCCCTGGCCCGCTCCAGGAGCCCGGCGTCCGGCTCAAATCCTTTGACCATCGTCAGCACAAGATGGAAGTCGAGTCTCGCGGCCGCGTTCAGCCAGGAGTTGGCCACATTGTTGCCGTCTCCCAGGAAGACCACCCTGAGCCCTTCGATCTTGCTCTTGTGCTCCACGACCGTCATCACATCGCCCATGATCTGGCAGGGATGATAGAGATCGGTCAAAGCGTTGATCACGGGGACCGAGGCGTACTCGGCCAGGTCCTCGACCTCCTTCTGGTCGAAAGTCCGTATCATGATGACGTCGACATAGCGCGACATCACGCGGGCAACGTCGCACACGGCCTCGCGCTCACCTATCTTGATTTCCTTGTCCGCTATATAGAGCGCGTGACCGCCCAGGCCCACCATGCCCATCTCGAAGCTCATGCGCGTCCTGAGGCTGGGCTTCCTGAAGACCATGGCCATGGACTTGTTCTCAAGCAGCGGCTCCAGGCTGCCTGCATCATGCCGGCGCTTCAGCTCGAGCCCTCTTTCGATCACATGCCTGACGTCTTCAGGCGAAAGATCATGAATGGTCAGAAAGTGCTTCTTGTCCCACATACGTGCTCCCTTTCTCCCGGGATAATGCCCGGTCCCTATAGTATGTATCTGGTCAGGTCAACATCCTCAACGATATCCTTGAGTCTGTCCTTGACGGTCTTGGCCGTGATCCTGATGCGTTTCTTCTTAAGATCAGGCACCTCGAAGAGAATATCCTCAAGAAGCCTTGTCATCACCGTGTGCAGTCTGCGGGCGCCGATGTTCTCGGTTGTCTCGTTTACCCTGGCCGCAATCGCTGCGATTTCCTCGATCGCGTCCTCGGTGAAGGTGACATCGACCTTCTCGGTCTTGAGAAGCGCCTTGTATTGCTTTATCAGGGCATTCCTGGGTTCGACCAGGATCCTGACGAAATCATCTTCCGAGAGGCTGCTGAGCTCCACCCTGATCGGGAATCGTCCCTGGAGCTCCGGAATGAGATCCGACGGCTTGCTGGAGTGAAATGCCCCGGCCGCGATGAACAGCACATGTTCTGTCCGCACGATTCCGTACTTGGTGGCCACGCTGGAGCCCTCGACGATGGGAAGCAGATCGCGCTGCACCCCCTCCCTGGATACGTCGGGTCCCTGAGCGGCCTTCTGGCCCGCGATCTTGTCGATCTCATCGATGAAGACAATACCGGAGTTCTGGACCCGCTCGATTGCCTCTGAGACCACCTTGTCCATGTCCACCAGTTTCTGGGCTTCCTCCTGGGTGAGTATCTCCCTGGCCTCTGCAACGGTCATCTTCCGGCGCTTTCGCTTGGGCGGCACCAGACCGCCGAGCATGTCCTGGACATTGATGTCCATTTCCTCGATTCCCGCGGGGGTGAAGATCTCGATCATGGGAGATGACTTGGCCGCCACATCCACTTCCACCCTGCGCTCTTCCAGCGCGCCGGCCCTGAGCTTCTTTCGGAGCTTTTCCCGGGTGGCCAGGTGTTTCTCATCGTCCGCGGCGCGCTCCTCGGCGTCCAGCCCGCCACGCCTGGTCACGGGCGGAAGCAGGAGATCGAGCAGCCGCTCTTCGGCATTGACCCTGGCCCCGGCCTCGATCTCTGCGGTCATCTCCTCTCTTACCATGCTGACCGAGAGCTCGGTCAGCTCCCTTATCATGGACTCCACATCGCGCCCGACATAACCCACCTCTGTGAACTTCGAGGCCTCCACTTTCATGAAGGGAGCCCTGGCCAGTCTCGCCAGCCGCCTGGCTATCTCGGTCTTGCCGACGCCAGTGGGCCCGATCATTATTATGTTGTTGGGCATGATCTCATCCTTCAGGTCACCGGTCACCTGCTGGCGGCGCCACCTGTTCCTGAGGGC
>JASFOL010000132.1:0-5164 GCA_050116545.1 bacterium
GGTCGTCAATCCCCGCTCCCTGCTCAAGCGTCACATCATACCTCGCCTCGGGGAGCAGGCCCTCGACCCTGTCCGCCCATTCGATCACGCTCACCGAATCGCCGCCCAGCAGATCCTCAAGTCCCAGGCCCAGAGCCTCGTCGCGGGACCGGAGACGATAGAAGTCCATGTGGTTGGCAGGCACGCTGCCCTCATACTGGGCGACTATCATGAAACTGGGGCTTGGAATATCACCCCGGACCCCGAGCGTCCGCAAGATGCCCCGCGCGATCACGCTCTTTCCCGCGCCCAGGACACCGGTGAGGGCCACCAGGTCTCCCGCCTCAAGAATCCCGCCAAGCATCTTACCCAGCTCTGTGGTCTCTTCAGGGGATTTCGACAGCATTTTGACAAGATGTATCACGGGGTCATCCTGGGTCAGTTGTCCCGGCCTCGCTACTTGGGCCTCATCGTGACGCAAGGCAGGATCATCTCCTCCATGGACACGCCGCCATGCTGGAAACTGTCTTTGTAGTGGCGCTCATATTCATGGAAGTTCGTGGGGTACACGAAGTAGTAGTCCTCCTTGGCGATGATATAGTTCTTATTGACACCGCCCCGCGGGAGCTTGAACTCCAGCGGGTCCTTAAGCCGGATCGCCTGCCTGCTGTCGCAGTTGAGGTTGGTACCGTATTTGTATCTCACATTGGTCGATGTCTCACGGTCGCCAAGCGCGACGGCCGAGCGGCGGCCGAGCACCGAGCCGTGATCGGTTGTAAGAACCACGACCGCATCCTGAAGCGAAACCGCCTTGAGGATCTCAAGCAGCGGGGAATGCATGAACCACGACCTGGTGAAGCTCCTGTAGGCCGATTCGTCGGGAAGCATCTCCTGAAGCACGACGGATTCGGAGCGGCTGTGGGCTACGATGTCCACGAAGTTGAAGACCAGGGATACCAGCGGCACCTTCTGCAGCGTGGGTATGTGCTTCCTGGCCTGGATCGCCTCATCGGCGGTGTAGATCTTCAGATACTTGGGAGACGGGGTCACCTTGATCCCCATCTTCTTGAGCTGCCTGTCCAGCAGCTGCCGCTCATAGCGGTTCCTCCCACTCTCCTCGCCGGCGCTCTCGTCCCAGTACTCGGGACAGGCCTCGGCTATCTCGCTGGGAAACAGCCCGGCGAAGATCGCGTTTCTCGAATAGGGCGTGGCTGTGGGCAGGATTGAATAGTAGTGGTCGGTGTCTATGGAGAAGTAGGGCTCGAGCATCGGCTGGATCGCCAGCCACTGGTCCAGCCGGAGGCAGTCTATGACGATGAAGTAGACCTTCTTTCCGGCGGACAGGTGCGGGGCCACAAATGAAGCCATCACGTCCACCGACAAGGGCGGCCTCTCGCCGTCGCGCGTCCAGCCTCCATATGCCTGCTCCACGTACATGCAGAACTCCACATTGCACTGCTTTCGCTGATCCAGGTGGCTCTGCATCAGGCCGCTGTCCGGGAAACTGTCAAGGGTCACGTCCCACTCGCTCAAGGCGCGATGGATATTGAGCCAGTCCTTCCAGTCCCTGGCGCCCGCTTTGAGATCCTCGATCCTGTTGAACTCATCGACGAATTCCCTCGAGAGCTCGTGTTCCCGTATGGTCCGGCTCTCGAGGATTCGCCTGGCCGCCGAGAGGATCTGCACCGGGTTGACGGGTTTCAGGAGAAAGTCGTCGATGCGCTTGCGAAGGGCCTCGTCGATCAGCTCCTCTTCCTCCATCTTGGTGATCATCACGACGGGGATCGATGGCTTGATTTCCTTTATCCTCATGAAAGTGGAGAGTCCGTCCATTCCCGGCATCATCTGGTCGAGGAGGACAAGATCGAAGCTCCCCTTCTCAACCAGGCCTATGGCGTCCTCGCCATTGGCGACCGGGGTCACCGTGTAGCCCCGCTCCTCAAGGAACATCAACTGGGACTTCAGCAGATCTATCTCGTCGTCCACCCAGAGAATCGAACCCTTGGCTTCGGCCATCAGGCCCCCCCTCCCGTATGTCTCACTGCGGGAATCTCCATCACAAACAATGACCCCTTCCCCGGGGCCGATCTGAGCAGGTTGAGCTTGCCATAGTGGTATTCTTCAACCACCCTTCGCGCCAGCGGCAGCCCGAGTCCCCATCCGCCCCTCCTGGTGGTATAGCCGGGCTCGAAGATCTTCTTGGCCGCCTTGGGGTCCATGCCTCTTCCATTGTCCTCCACCTCGATCGAGATCATCTGCTGGCGTGGAATATAGGTGGCTCTGATCTCAACGATTCCCCGGGGCTTGTCCATGGCGTCCAGGGCGTTCTTAAGGAGGTTTTCGATGGCCCATTCCAGGAGGTCGGCATTGACATCGGCCCTGGGCAGATTGCCGAAATGCTCCTTGATCTCGACTTCCCGGCTCAGCGAGGGCAGCCTGCGTTTCTGATAGTCCACCGCGTTTCTCAATATCTCGACAACATCCTCCCGGTCCAGCCTGGGCCGCGATCCCACCTTCCCGAAGCGCGACGATATCTTGCTGAGCCGCAGGATGTCCTTTTCCATCTCGCGCACAGTCTCCCGCATGCGGTCGTCGGCGCATCGCTCCTTGAGAAGCTGCAGCCAGCCCATCAGCGAGGAGAGCGGCGTCCCCAGCTGATGCGCAGTCTCCTTGGCCATCCCGATCCAGATCGAACGCCTCTCACCCACTATTATGCTCCTGATGCCCAGGTAGCCCATCAGGAAAAAGAGGATCAGCAATGCCCCCACCGCGAAGGGCAGCCATTTGAGGCCCCCCGTGATTGCTGGTGTGCCATAGTGCACGGTGCCGAGGAAACGCCCCGTCTCCTGGTCCATCATCAGCACCGGCTTGCGCTTGCTGTCCATCTTACGGACCACAGCCAGTACGTCTGAAATCACACCGGGCGGAGGATCGGTCGGGCTTGCCGACGAGAAGACCTCCCAGCTGACATCATCGGGATCCAGATTGTCCCCGATGTTCTTCCAGGTATAGGGAACGCCGCGCGGATCGGTTATCACGATGGGAAAATAGATGTCCTTTATCACTTCATTGAAGATAAGGCGGACCTCTTTGTCCTGGGTCGCGGGATAGGTCGCCGCCGCGCAGAACTTGGCGAAGATCATTGTCAGGGTCTCGGTCTGGCGCTCGAAGCTCTTGACCAGCGAATAGGTATAGAGAAAGATGCCCAGGACCAGGATCATCGCGCCGATGAAAGCATAGGTGCGGGCCCTGACGGGGTTGGCTGATCGAATACCTGCCATAGTCTATTCCATCCTCACCATAAGCTAACCAGACGCCAACGGGTGTCAAGCCCGGGCTTGTGAAGCCTCCGCCTTGAGCTTCTCTCTTGCCTCGGCGAAGAAGGGCTCCGCGAACTTGGTCTCCCAGACCCGGTCCTCGAACTTCCGCTTCTTGACCGTCCCGAGGAAACCCTCGAACTCCTTGAAGTATGAACCATATATGTGGAAGCTGTCCACGAACTCCGCGTACCTGCCGAGCCTGACCGGCTTCGAGAGCCGCTCCTCCAGCCGCTCCCCGATGATCTTCATGAGATCGGTAAGAGCGAAGAGGTTCATGAACGCGGCCTTGTAGGCATCGCGCGATCTCCAGTGGCCGCTCATGTTGAGTGTGAAGCCCTCCTCGGCCTCCATCAGCCGGCACCACAGGCGCTGCAGGCAAGGCGGATCCTCGACCACGTGGTCGCTCTTGACATTCCAGGTTATGGCCTGGGCCCTGCGCGTGTGGGGGGCCTCCGCCAGTTTGTTGACGATATAGGCGACCTGGTCGATCTTCTCGTCGCCATATGGATAGTGGAACAGCCGCTCGTGATAGGTGTAGCTCCACTTGCCCTCATCGGGATTGATCCAGTCATCGTGAATGCCGTCTATCACCTCTTGCCTGTATACCTCCAGGTCTCCCAGGCCTCCGGGGAACGCCCGGTGAATCCTGGGTTCGGCAAGCGGGCTCCGGATCACCATCACCATCGAGCAGTCCTTGCTCGGAGGATCATCTTTCTTGTCATACTCGGTCCTGATGCTGATGCCCTGCTCCCAGCACTGGATGACCGCATTCTCCCAGACCTCGGGCACGGTCTCGCCTTCCACTTTCAGAACCGGGATCAACTGCTCGGTGACGACCTCACTCGCTTTCATCCTGATCCCCTTCCACTATAATTCTGACCTGTTCCAGCATGTTGGCATAATGCGTCCCATGCCAGAAATAGCGCCCGCATTCCGGACAGCAGGAAAAGGCCTCCTGAGTGGCGTACACAAACTCGGGGACTCTTCCCCTGACCGCTTCCTTTTCCACTCTTTCAAGTTTCCGATTACAGACATTACATCGCGAGAAGGGGCGGCATGCGTCCTTTCCCACGCTATCAATAACCTGCTCGAGCTGGCCGCGCAGGTGTTCGCTTTCAAGCAAGATCGCTTTGTTGGCCAGGCGTCCGGCGACTTCGGTGTTGCGAGTAAGGACCATCCTGCCGGACTGCCTTGCCAGTCTTGCTATCGCAGGCGCCTCGCAATGAGCGGCATAGACCGCGTCGAAACCCAGCACCCTCAGCCAGCGCGCCAGCTTCCCGGCGGTGCCGTCCACCAGAAAACGGGGGGTCACAGCCCCGCTCGAGGCGCCGTCTCCGCACGCGGCGCCCTCTCCGCGTGCGGCGCCCTCTCCACCCCGGGCGCTCTCACGCCTGGAGGCTTTCTCATTCAATCACTTCAGCCCCGTCCATGAAGGGGACGAGCACGTCCGGCACCTTTAGCCTTCCGTCACCGGTCTGGTATGTTTCGAGAATGGCGACGATGATTCTGGGCAGGGCAACACCCGAACCGTTAAGCGTATGAACGAAACGCGCCTTCTCCCCCGCCGCGGGCCGGTACCTGATGCCTGCCCGCCTCGCCTGAAAATCCTCGAAATTGCTGCACGATGAAACCTCGAGCCACTTGTCCTGGCCCGGGCTCCACACCTCGAGATCATAGCACTTGGCAGCCGCGAAGCTCAGCTCGCCCGTGCACAGCAGGAGCACCCTGTAGTGCAGCCCCAGCGCCTGGAGAACCTCCTCGGCGTCGCCCACAAGAGCTTCGAGCTCATCATAGCTGCTCTCAGGAGTGACGAACTTGACCAGCTCCACCTTGTCGAACTGGTGAACCCGGTTAAGCCCCCTGGT
>JASFOL010000133.1:0-5105 GCA_050116545.1 bacterium
TCCGAGGGCGCAGCATGCCAGGATCGAGATCTACAATGCGATGGGCCAGCGCGTGATCTGCCTCCTGGATGAGGAAGTAGCGGGGGGAAGCGGAGGCATCACCTGGAGCGGAAGGGACGCTTCCGGCCGGCAGGTGGCTCCGGGCACGTACTTCTGCCGCCTGGCGACGGACGACGGCACGCGGGTCACGCGGATGGTCCACGTGAGGTAGAAAGCAGGCTGGCCAACTTACCTGACGGATAAAGCCCGGGCCGGGCTGCATCTCATGATCTGTCCTCGCGGCAGAGTGGTGTCATCGGCTTCAGGGGTGAGACCCACCCCGTTAAAGAGTCTACCGGCCTCAGGTGCTGCGCGTGCACGAGGTGTTCCGGCTCGAGAAGTACTTCCGGTCGGATTCCTCGTGGCATCGCTTATACTTCTTGCCGCTTCCGCACCAGCAGACATCGTTGCGGCTCAGGCTCAACGCGGAGTCGGGCGGCCTCTTCAAGACCGACCTGTTCAGCCATTCCATCAGTCCCATCTATGCTTTCCTCTCATTGGCTTTTGATTCATCCTGATTCATACATTTCTTGGATGCAACCGGGCGCCCGGGAGTTGCGGTCCCGGGGCATCGAGGGTCAGGGGTGTGCCCGGAAGGGTTCGGGCTCGCGCCCGGAAGGCCTGAGGGCTGGGCCCTCCCGAAGTGGCCGGGCTCGCGCCCGGAAGGCCTCTATCCGGTGCCCGGGGGCCCGTCCGGTGCCCCATTTCAAGGGGTCTGGAGCCCCGTCCCCCACGGGCACCTTCCCGCTTGACCAAGACCCTCCCCTGTGGTATAAATCTATGCTGTTGTCCTGGCCATTTCGGCCGCCGGCAACCGGGGATCATGCGGGTCTTAAGCTGGGAAGATCCCTTTTTTGAAACGCGAATGTCGAACACAGGTAGAAGTATGTGTGCCAACCCAAGAGACTCTTAAAGAGGAGGTGAAGGGTAGAGGATAAACCGGAGAGCGATAATCGTTTTGGGAAACCAGAGCTGCCTCTGGTAGATCGAGGAACACTTTAGAGGAGGGAGTGGAGAAGTGGCTGATTACTTCACCGATTTCATGGAGAGACTTAAGGCCAAGAATCCGGCTCAGCCCAAGTTCATCCAGGCTGCAGAGGAAGTTGTAGGCTCCTTGATTCCCGTGCTGGATAAGCATCCCCATTATAAGAAGGCCGCCATCATGGAGCGGATCGTGGAGCCCGAAAGGGTGATCATGTTCCGGGTACCCTGGGAGGACGACAAGGGCAACTACCATGTGAACCGTGGTTTCCGCATCGAGATGAACAGCGCGATCGGTCCCTATAAGGGCGGGCTTCGCTTCCATCCGACGGTGGATCTCGGAACACTCAAGTTCCTGGCCTTCGAGCAGGTTTTCAAGAACGCCCTCACCACGCTTCCCATGGGCGGTGGCAAGGGTGGTTCCGACTTCGACCCCAAGGGCAAGTCGGACGCTGAAGTCATGCGTTTCTGCCAGTCCTTCATGTCGGAGCTCTTCCGCCACATCGGTCCCAACACCGACGTCCCGGCCGGCGATATAGGCGTGGGCGGCCGCGAGATCGGGTACCTTTTCGGCATGTACAAGAAACTCCGCAATGAGTTCACCGGTGTGCTCACCGGAAAGGGCATAAACTGGGGCGGCAGCTTGATTCGTCCCGAGGCCACAGGCTACGGCGCGGTCTACTTCGCCGCCGAGATGCTGGAGACCCGCGGCGAGACCCTTAAGGACAAGACCTGCCTGGTCTCCGCATCGGGCAATGTCGCGCAGTACACCGTCGAGAAGCTGCTCGACCTGGGCGCCAAGGCTGTCACGCTTTCCGATTCGGGCGGCTATATCTACGACAAGGACGGCATCGACAGTGAGAAGCTCGAGTTCGTGATGGAGCTTAAGAACGTGAAGCGCGGCCGGATCAAGGAGTACGCCGATAAGTTCCCGAAGGCGGTTTACACTCCTGTGGACAAGAGCCTCGATCACAATCCGCTCTGGACTCACAAGGCGGACTGCGCCTTCCCGAGCGCGACCGAGAACGAGATCAATGCGAAGGATGCCAAGAACCTGCTGGACAACGGCTGCTATGTTGTCTCCGAGGGCGCGAACATGCCCACCACGCCTGATGGCGTAAAGCTCTTCCTGGATGCCGGTATTCTCTACGGCCCGGGCAAGGCGGCCAATGCCGGCGGCGTCGCGGTTTCCGGTCTCGAGATGACCCAGAACAGCCTGCGTTATGGCTGGACGCGCGAGGAAGTCGACAATAAGCTCAGTGACATCATGAAGAGCATTCACAGGCAGTGCCATGAGACGGCGGCCGAGTACGGCACGCCGGGCAACTATGTCAATGGAGCCAATATTGCCGGTTTCTTGAAGGTTGCCGATACCATGATCGACCTCGGTCTGGTCTCATAAAGGCTGATGACTTAAGGCCGGCCGGTGCTTCAAGACCGGTTTTGACTGGAGAGGGGCGGGCTTTCAGGCCTGCCCCTCTCTTAATTCCCACTATTGCTCCTTCTCTTGTCCCGCTGAAGATTCCTCTTAAGACGCCGGTATTGCGAATAAGAGCGAACCCATGCGCCACAATCGTCAGGTGGTGAGGAGAGTGATATATAGCCAGCGAGGCTTCACCCTTGTCGAGATCATGATCGTCTGAATCATCATCGGTGTGCTGGCAGCGATTGGCATACCCAATCTCCTCCAGATGCGGAGCTGGGCGATGGAAGCGGGCGTCAAGGCCAATATGCATACCATCCAGCTGGCGGTGGAGGACTTCGCGGTCCAAACGGTGGGCATCTATCCTGATGACGCCACCTCGGTGACGCATATCGGTCAGACGGTCGAAGATCTCTGTCCCGATGGGGCGTACCCGGTCAATCCCTTTACCGGGGCGCCGACCGTGGTGTCCTGGGATGCCGATCCGGCCAATCCGGGTGAGATAGGGATAAGTCCCGCAACGAACACCGACTATCTGATCAAGGGGTATGGCAAGGGCTTCATGCTCATGCTCGAGCTTACTCCCGGAAAATAGGCACGCAGGGCGCCGGGAGCCGGCGATCAAGTCGCCTGAAATGACATAGGGGGGGTAATCTTCTCGAAGTCGCCTGAAATGATATACGGGGTAACCTACTCTTAGAGGCTACCCCGTTTTTGCTCGTTGGAGGGTCTTCTAACGAGCTGTGTTCAAGTCCCGCTAAACGGGCTTATCGATAGAGTCTCTTGATGTCCCCCCACGACGTGCCCTCTGTCGCCACTGATTGGGTGCGGTGGAGCGTAATCCCCGATTCCGAACCGCCCGAATGGACTGCGTCATATGTCTGGTTGGCCGGCAGGCTGTTCTCGGTCCAGGTGAACTCGACCGCGAAGCCATCGAGTGAGTCCGGCGAACCCAGATAGTATGTTGAGCTCGATGCACGGAACCTCTCCTTCCAGTTGAAATCTGGCTCGAAGGGTCCGATGGTTGCTGTGGTCCAGCCTGAAGGCGCCTCGCTCGCTGTTCGCGTCGCGTCCATCGCCACATTGTCCGAATTGAAGAACAGGTAGACAGTGTTAAGCGGCTGGGGCAGGCCCCAGTTGTATACGATGTACTCGTAGCGCCAGAGGTTGGTGCCGGGCTGATCGCCGCCTGCCGGGAACGATGATGCGGGCTCATACTCCACCCACGCGCCGGTTTCCCAGTGGAAGACCTGATAGCGTATTACCGCAAACGGGTCGGCGTCTGCCTCTGTTGCAAGCATCACCACGGACAGAGCGGCGAGACAGGCCATCATCACTGCCGCCCTGCCAGGGTATTTCAATAGTCCTGTCACCAAAGCATCCTCCTTGTCGCTATTGCCGGGGGTGCGGGGCCGGGATGTCCGGCCCCGCACCGATGTTGCCGCAGTTTACTGCGAACGAAGCACCGTGACCTTGCGGCTCGAAATTCCGTCACGGCTCCGGATCATCATGAAATAGGTGCCTGAAGCGACTCTGTTTCCGAGTGCGTCCTGGCCCATCCACCGGATCTCATGCTCACCCGGGGAAAGGTCCAGCTGCCCGGACTCATATATCATTCTGCCCTGCACGTCGAACACCTCGAGGCTGGCCTCCTTATTCGCGTGGGTGTCGGGCACCATGTACTTGACGGCCACCACGGAGCTCATGGGGTTGGGGCGCATGTCCACAACCTGGACGATGTCCCTGGAGTCTATGCTGTACCATATGATCTCGGTTTCCAGAGGGATCACGCCGGCCGCCACTGTGACGCCATTGTTGATGTCATCGGCGATGGTTTTGGCGACCTCATAGTCGACGCCGGTCGCTTGGTCGGTGATGATCTTGTTGCAGTAGGTTATAGCCTGTGAGACATTGGCCCCGTCCTCGCTGATGACCTCCGCCTGGCTGAGCTTCAGCGACGCCACATTCAAGAGCAGGGCTATCATCTGCTGCTTGGCGCGCTCCAGCATATTACTGCCGTGATTGACCTTGAGCATCTGTCTCAGGGCCAGCAGGCTGTCGGCGGCGATTGCATTGTCGGGATCCAGTTCCACCTCGAAGACAATCACCGGATTGTAGAGATGCTCATTGAAATGCGAGCGGATTCCATGAATGTATTCGATCATCTGCGCCATGGTCTCCTGCGGCTTGCCCTTGCCTGTCACCAGGGCATTGGCCTGATGCTTCCAGTATCCGATCGTCCTCTGCTCCGGCTCGATCTCCTGGCAGTAGAGGTGGAAGTCCACAGTGGCATGCTCGGCCGGTCCCAGGCTGACCATCTTGGTCTCGGCGTCGACCGTGAAGCCGAGCGGGGTCACGATGCTCACGGTGTAGTCATCTGCCAGCAGTTCCACGAAGCAGTACTCGCCGTTTTCATCCGTCGTGGTGGCGCCCTCGAAGGTGCCTGTGCTGTTCAAGAGGTCGACGGTAATATTGGCGACCGTGGTCGAGAGGCACTCATCGAAGACCGTGCCGCAGATGGATCCCGACTCGTCGATCATGCCGACTATGATGGTCTGCCCCTCGTAGACCACGCCGTTCATGGCCTCGAAGAACCTCCGGCCGGGCGTGGTTTCGGGATCTTTCCAGGTGAAGGTGATCGAGAAGCCCTCAAGGTCGTTCC
>JASFOL010000134.1:0-5105 GCA_050116545.1 bacterium
ACGCCTCCTCCAATCACGACGCAACTCGGTCTCACTTCGGTCTCGATCGTCTCCATGGCCTCGGCTTCCCTTACCCTGGAGATTGCCAGCCCTATGAGATCTTCCGCACAGGCCGTGGCCTTTTTCTTCGATTTCCCGTAAGCAAGGACGCACTGACCGTATATGTCCGCGAACTCGACCGACCAGGGATCGATCCCGGCCCCGGAGAGGATATCCCGGAACATCTTGCCGTAGAGGCGCTCGCTGCATCCGGCCACCACCACACTGCTGACAGACCGTTTTTCAAGCGACGAGGCGAAACGCCCGGTCCCGGCCCGGGTGCCGGGGTATGGCTGCACTTCGACCATCGCCACATCCTTGATCCTTCCCAGCCTCCTGGCAAGCAGGCCGATGTCGAGCCCCGCCTCCAGATTCCCCTCCAGTTGGGTTATCAGTATTGCGATCATCTTCCGCTTCGTCCTCTTCATGCTCCCCGCCGGATCACTCCTCGGTTGCTTACTCCCGGTCCGCTCACGGTTGGTCCGCCTATCCTCCCATATAGTAGGTTTCGCAGATTATGCACCTTCCCACCCGGTCTTCACCCTCCATCCTGTGCATGCCCCTGCGGGCGAACACTTTCTTCAGATCGAAGGTCCTGGCCGGACAGATTGTGGTGCATGTCCCGCAGCCGATGCAGGCATTGGAAACAAGGCCGAAAGGCGGCGCCACCACACTTTCATGACCGCGCTCGGCGAAGCCGATGGCTTTCACTCCCACGATCTCCGCGCAGGCCCTGACGCACATCCCGCAGAGATAGCAGTCCTCGTCGCTCTTGGGATAAGGCACCTTCCTGACGCCGAGCTTCCTGGCCATAGCCCTTATGCTCTCGATGGCGGGACAGCGTGCCAGCAACAGCCCGATCAGGGTCTTTCTTATCCGCTTGATGGCCGGCGTTGAGGTCTTGACCACCATGCCGTTTTCGGCAGGCGTTACACAGGAAGCCATGGTCCGGGTCCTGGTGCCGCTGGTTACCTCCACCACGCACAGCCTGCATGAGCCGTAAGGCTCCAGAGCCTCGTGATGGCAAAGGGTCGGTATGTCAATACCATGCTCCCTGGCGACGTCCAGTACCGTCTGGCCCTTCCTGAACCGCACCTTCAGGCCGTCGATCCTGATGCTCATTGCCTTCTCAGCCATCGGCCACTGTCCTTCTCGGGCCCATCTGCCCGCTTTCGCCTTCCTCGTCCGGCCATCCGTTCAGGCCGTCCGCCTGTCCGGTCCGGCCGGGCACTTCTATTCCACGTAGATCGCGTCACCCGCGATCGCGTCAAACTTGCACACCTCGTAACATGCACCGCACTTGATGCACTTTTCCTGATCCAGGTTGTGGGGCTGGGACCTCGGTCCGGATATTGCATTGACCGGGCAGGCCCGCACGCATCTCTGGCAGCCCGTGCACTTTTCCGCGACCACCCGGTAGATGATAAGGGCCTTGCAGACACCGGCCGGGCAGCGCTTCCTATAAACGTGCGCTTCATACTCGTCCCTGAAGTACTTAAGTGTGGTGAGTACCGGATTTGGAGCGGTCGATCCCAGTCCGCAGAGCGAGGCCTCCTTTATAGTGAACGCCAGGCTCTCCAGAAGCTGGATGTCGCCGCGCTTGCCCTTGCCCTCGACGATCCGGTCCAGGATCTCCCTCATCCTGGTGACACCTTCCCTGCACGGAGTGCACTTGCCGCATGACTCGTCCTCAAGGAACTCGACGAAGTAACGGGCCACGTCCACCATGCAGGTTTCATCGTCCATCACAATGAGCCCGCCGGAGCCCATGATCGATCCGGCCCGGGCCAGTTCCTCATAGTCGACGGGAATGTCAATCATCTCTGCGGGTATACATCCCCCGGAGGGCCCCCCGGTCTGGACGGCCTTAAGCTGCCTGTCCTTCAGGACTCCTCCGCCTATATCGAATATGATCTGCCTCATCGTAGTGCCCATCGGGACCTCGATCAGGCCCGTGTTCTTCACTTTTCCCACCAGCGAAAAGACCTTGGTTCCCTTGCTCCGGGCCGTCCCCAGCGAGGCATACCAGGCCCCGCCCCTCAGCGCGATCGGAGGCACATTGGCCCAGGTCTCCACATTGTTCACATTGGTCGGCTTGCCCCAGAGCCCGCTCTCGGCCGGAAATGGAGGGCGTGGTCTCGGCTTGCCCTCACGGCCCTCGATCGATGCCATCAGCGCGGTCTCCTCACCACAGACGAAGGCGCCGGCTCCGCGCACCACTTCGATATCGAAGCTGAAGCCGGTGCCGAGGATATTCTCACCGAGCAGGCCATAGTCGCGCGCATCGCCTATCGCCTTGAGCACCCGCTCGCATGCCAGAGGGTATTCTTCCCTGACGTATACATAGCCTCGGGTCGCCCCGATTCCGCGCGCGCCGATTATCATCCCTTCTATCACCGAATGGGGATCGCTCTCCAGCAGGCTCCGGTCCATGAAGGCGCCGGGATCTCCCTCGTCGGCATTGCAGATTATGTACTTGTCGTCGGGCGAAGGCGAGTTCCGGCAGATCTCCCACTTGAGACCCGTTGGGAAGCCTCCACCACCTCTCCCTCTTAAGCCCGCCCTCTTGACCTCCGCTATGATCTTCTCGGGCTTCATCTCCGTGAGGGCCCTCGCCATACCCAGATAGCCCTCATTGGCTATATAGTCATCGATGCTGTCGGGATCGATGCGCCCGCGGTTACGCATCGCGATCAAGACCTGGTCCTTGAAGAAGCCCGACTCGGTGAGCGCCGGAATGCCCTCGGCCTCATCACGGGCCCCGGCAAGGAGCCGGCGGACTCGCTTGCCGCCCAAAACGTGCTTTTTCACAATCTCGGCTGCATCGCCCGGCTTGACTCCCTTATACACAGTGCCCTCAGGCTGTACGGTGACGATGGGTCCGCCCTCGCAGCGGGCGCTGCAGCTTCCCTTATTCAACCTGACCCTGGAGCCGGGGGCCTGTTCCCTCAAGGCAGCCTTGAGCGCATCGGCAACTTCCCTTGCGCCTGCGAGGACGCAGCAGGTGCCGTGGCAGACGCTGAGGCTGACCCGCCGGCTTGCTGAGGCCTTCTTGCCTCGGGAGGCTCTGACCTTCGCGCTGCTCTTCCTCCGGGTTCCGGCGCTCTTCTTTCCGGTGCTCTTCTTCTTTGTCCCGGTGCTTTTACTCATAGCGCGACAGCACCTCGGGTATCCTCTCCTGGGTCATCTTTCCGTAGAACTTCCCGTCAATCATAAAGACCGGAGCCAGGCCGCAGCATCCGACGCATCGGACCGGCTCCAGTGAGAACTTATTGTCATATGTGGTCTCTCCCGAGGGCACTCCGAGCTCGCGCTCAAAACTCTCCAGGAGCTTCTGCCCTCCGCGCACATGGCAGGCGGTCCCCAGGCAGACGTGAACGAGGTGCCGGCCCCTGGGTTTCAGGCTGAATGCCTTGTAGAAAGTGGCGATACCGTACACCCTCGGAAGCGACACATTGAGCCTCCGGGCAACGAAGCGAAGCGCATCCTGTGGAAGGTAGTTGAGGTCTCTCTGGATGTCCTGAAGATATGAGATCAGCATGGCGTCCGAGTAGTCATGCCTGGCAAGAATGCCGTCGATCTCCGCCAAGCTGGCCGGGTCATCGAAGGTCCTCTCCCGGCGTTCCTTGGCGCGCTGCCTGGTTTCGGCCGCCATGAGCTCCTTCTCGAGTGCATGAGATATGATCTCCAGGAGCGATGAAGCGGGGCCCGACTTGCCGATGTAGTTGTAGGCGCCCCAGCGCATGGCCTCCACGGCAGGCTCCACCTCGGGAAGATCGGTCTCGCATATGACCGGGAGGCCCGGCACTATTGAGCGGGCGGTAGCAAGAAGCGCCATGCCCTCATTGCCGGGAAGATCAAGATCCAGGATCACAAGGTGCGGGGGACTGCTCTTGAGCTCGGCCAGGAGTGAGGGACCGTCATCGGCGAACCGGACGGTATAGCCTTCTCCGGAGAGGGCACGCCCTATGTCGGATCTTCGTCCGGCCTCCTGTTCAAACACTAGTACTTCCAGACCCAGCAATGGTCGACCTTTCTACAGCAGTACAGTCTAATGGATGCGCTCACACCCGGCACCGACCGCATATTCGGTGACGGGCTTGCGTTCCAGCACATGCTCGGAATATATCCGCCTGGCCTTGGCCGCATCGAGGTTGACATACTTGACGGGCGCCTGGCCCGCTATCTCGACCGTTAGCATAGGCTCTCGAGAGCAGAGCCCGGCACATCCCGAGGTCTTGATGACCACGCCGGACTTGCCCATCTCGCTTGCTGCGTCGTGAACCGCCTGAAGTACTTCTTCGGCACCGGAGGCGATGCCGCATGTCCCCATGTGGACTACAATGGTGACTTCCTCAGCTCTGCGTTCCCTGAGCTCTTGATGGAGTTTCCTGAGCTTCTCAGGGTCAAGTCTTTCCAAGCTATCCACCTTCCGGGTTAAGTGGCGCGGCGATACCGCACCGAACAGGAAAGCGTTCCTTGGAGCATTTATGTCGTAGGCTTCACTCCTGCCTCAAAAAGTCTGACAGCTATCTGAAAGGTATCCAGGTCGGTGGCGAACAGGGTAACGCCGACCTTGTCTGCCATCTGAATCGTATCCTCAGGTACCTTCTTGCCTCTGACGACGATGACCGCCGGCACATCGACGAGGTTGGCGGCAGCCACGATATTCTTGTGCGTCTGCACCGTCACCCAGACATTGCCCGCCTTCGCGCCGGCCATTACATCACTCACCATGTCTGAGACAAAGGCGCCGTCCACCTCGGTGTCGCTCACCGCATTTAAGGCATCCAGGTTGAGTTTGGACTGCAGTTCCTTGACCGTCACAGTTCAGCCTCCTTCAATTGCGCCTTAGGTCTCCGGGGTCAGGCTCAACATGCCGACATCCCGCAACATCTCACCTCGGCAGGTGTTCGGGCTCTTCCTCATCGAGCCGGGCACGACCAGGATCTTCTTCCCCGGGGTCCGGAGTCTGGACGTGAAATGGGATGTCAGAACATCCAGCTTGTCCACGGTCAGATCGATTTCCTCGCCGCCTTTATATGCCAGTGCCGCGTAAACCCAGA
>JASFOL010000135.1:0-5096 GCA_050116545.1 bacterium
CCGTGACCACCTGTTCGATCACAAGGCCCTCGCGGGCGCAGTACACCATCCCAAGGGCGAGGAGGACTGCTATGAGGGCATGTGTCGTCATACCTGGACCTCCGCTCCTCATGCTAAAGGCAAGCCCAGAGCCTTGTCAACCTGACATGGCCCACAGAAGAGAGGCCGGCTTAACCGCAGTCGCCGTTGTTGCCGAGCCTCGCCTGACCCGGTAGACTCAAAGTAGCGAAAGGCTCCGGCATGGAGGACTGATGAAGCAGTTCAGTGAACTCACCAAGAGAGGGAAGATACTCAGGTACCGTAGTGTGGCCCTGCAGGCGCTCGAAAGTTATCCCGTCAGGGTGAGATCTATGAGGTTCATATCCTCAGGAAGCAAGCCCGTGTTCAGGGTGGACACGGATTCCGGGCGATACGCGGTCAAGTTTCACAATCCGCTGGAGCATAAGCTCCCTCAGATGATGGGCGAGCTCAGGTTCCTGAGCCATGTGGCCCGGGTCTCCGGACTGGATGTCGAGACGCCGCTCAGGAACAGGAGCGGGAAACTGGTGACTGTGGTCAGGAGTCCGCTGCTCCCGGAGCCCGCGTATGTCGCGGTATGCCGCTGGGTCTCGGGAAGGGCGCTGGCAGACTTCATATCGGTCGGGGCATACCGCAATCTTGGAAGATGCGCCGCCATGCTTCACAGGGCTGCCCGTTCATTCAGGCCCGGAAAGAACTTCGACATCCTGGTAAATGACCGGGTCTTCTACTGGGACAAAGAGACCATCCTCTCGCTCGATGACAAGAAACTCCTTCCGAAGCGCCGTCAGGATCTTTTTAGAAAGGGTGCCCGGCTCGTGGACCGCGAAATCAAACGCACCTGGAAGAATCGAAAGCCCGTTGTGATCCACAATGATCTTCATCCATGCAATATAAAGGTCCACAGGGGGGCCTTGAGCATCTTTGACTTCGAGGACATCACCTGGGGCTTCCCCGAGCAGGACATCGGAACCGCCATATACCATGTCCGTTTCGAGAAGAACTACCCCGGGCTGCTCGGGGGTTTCCGTGCCGGATACGAGGGGGTGCTTCCGTGGCCTTTCGGCTCCGGGCGCCAGCTCGAGCTTCTTGCCGCCGCGCGGGTTCTGATGTTCGCCAACTATGTCATCAACTACAATATCAACCCGGCGAAGTACCTTCGCATCTTCGAAAGGAAGCTGCGCACCATCCTGGAGGCGCCCTAAGTCTCAGGCCTGCTTCCGGCTGGCCGGCGGAACTCCGGATTCGGGGAACTTGTGTTCTTGAAATCCCGGGACTTCTGAGGTATAATCCGGCTCAGGGGTGATACCCATGTCGAAGGAGCTGCTCTTAAGGTCCGTCCTATTGATGTTTCTTTCGCTGTGCCTCTTAGTCTCCAGTGTCCTCGCTTCGGTGCCTGACCGATCTCAGATGAAGGCCTTCCAGATGCGCGAGGACTATGGTGCTGCGCCGCTCTCAGACTGCTATCTTCAATACTACTACTATATCCCATGCCCCACGTACTCCTGGTTCTGGGCATTCTCCTTCCAATGCCCTGATGAAGTGATCGGGGTGCTCTTTGACCTCGGCGACGTCTCTATGGGGACGGGTCTGGCATGTGATCCCGAAGCCTGCCACAGCCTGGAGACACTTCGGATTTTCGACTATGCGGGCTATGGCACGGCCTACCCGGGACGCTGGACAATCCGCTTCGATGTATACTGCTCGGACGAGCTGGCCTGTCCGATCGGCCCCCCGATCTGGACAAGCGGCCCTGAAGAGTTCGTCTTCGGGTGGAACTATATAGACATCAGTCCGCCGTTTTGTCTGACGCCGTGCTGCACGGCAGAGGATCCGGTTCCGTCCAGCCCGCGGATACTGATAACGGCGACAGGCATTGGTACCGACTGTTCCTATCCCGTCTGGGGCTTCGACAATATAGGCACATGTGTCGAGGAAGGCTGTGTGATGCATGACATAGGCTGTCTTCCGGCACTCTGTCCGAGGCCTACGGTCAGCCACTATGATATGATTCACACCGGCTACTATGGATTCAGCAATGGTGGCTTTGAGTACTGCCCACCGCTCTGGTTCTGCGACGGGAAGGATTTGTCGTCTGACTGCAGCGAAACCGGCTTCATCGAGGCCCTGTGGCGGATTTATCTCGGATGCACCGGCCCCACGGCGGATGAGCCCACAACCTGGGGCAATATCAAGTCCATCTACCGATAATACAGCCCCCTTATAGCGGTTGACACTCGGGCCCCTTTTAGGGTAGACTCGCGAGCTGGTTAGGTGTGCTCCTCTGTAGCATTTACCAACCCCGGTTGAATCGAAAGAGGTATCGAAATGGGTTTGTCCAAAGGAACCATTCAGGTCTACACGGGAACCGGCAAGGGCAAGACCACGGCATCGCTGGGGCTCGCCCTGAGAGCCTGCGGCCACGACTTCAAGGTCCTGATGATCCAGTTCATGAAGGGATCCAAGAACTACGGCGAGGTTATAATCTCGACCAGGATCCCGGGCTTCAAGCTGATCCAGTCGGGGCTTCCCACCTTCGTGGAGAAAGGGAACCCCTCGGATGAGGATCTCCGGCTCGCCAGGGAGGGAATGGACCTTGCCTGGAAGGCCGTGCGCGAGAATGCCTGTGACATGCTGATCCTCGACGAGATCAACTGCGCGGTGGACTACGGGCTTCTCAGGGTCGGCGAGGCGATGGACCTCATAAAGCAGAAGCCACCCGAGATGGAGCTGGTCCTGACAGGCAGGTACGCGCCGGAGGAGTTTATGGAAGTGGCCGACCTGGTGACCGAGATGAGAGAGATCAAGCATCACTATCAGTCAGGGATGGAAATGAGAGAGGGAATAGAGTTCTAAGCCATGGCGATGCCCAGGGAAGAGTTGCTCAAGCGATTCACCGCCGGCCAGCGGGCTGCGCTCTCCAAGATCATCACGCTGGTTGAGAATCACGCGACATCATTTCCGGATGTGCTGGACGAGCTCTACCCCAGGACGGGAAAGGCCTATCGCATTGGCGTGACCGGTCCCCCGGGGGCGGGCAAGAGCACCCTGGTGTCCAGCCTGGTCCAGACAATCCGGGCCACCGAGAGGACGGTCGGGGTGATAGCGGTGGATCCATCGAGTCCCTTCACAGGGGGGGCGCTCCTGGGTGACCGCATAAGAATGCAGGATATCGGCACCGACCCGGGCGTCTTCGTCCGGAGCATGGCCACCCGTGGCTCGCTTGGAGGCCTCGCGGCGGCGGCCGGCGATGTCGCCGACGTGATGGACGCCTTCGGCAAGGATGTGGTGATCACCGAGACCGTCGGGGTTGGCCAGTGCGAGCTGGATATAGCCGAGGCCTGCTATACCACCGTCGTGGTGATCGTTCCCGAGAGTGGTGATGCCGTCCAGGCCATGAAGGCGGGACTGATGGAGATCGCCGACATCCTGGTGATAAACAAGAGCGACCGCGACGGCGCTGAACAGATCGCGCGCCAGACCCGGGCGATGTTTGAGCTGAGGGGGGAGAGGAATGGCTGGGACCCGCCGGTGATCCTCACCATCGCGTTCAAGGGCGATGGCATTCCCGAGCTCTATGAACACATTGAGAAGCACCACAAGTTCCTGAGCGAGGCCGGCTTGCTTGAGAAGCACAGGCAGGCCAATGTGGAAGCCACCATCAAGGCCATAGTTGAAGGCGATCTTCACAGCAAGACCTGGAACGAGGGCACGCTGGGAAGGCTCGAGGAGCTTGTCGCCGATGTGATGGGCGGCAGGGTCACGCCCAGGCAGGCATCCGAAGTGATCTTAAGGATGATAGAGGCACGCCAGGAGGGGGATTAGCACTTCATGAGCACTGACGGCAAGGCGAAGAGAGCCTGGAAAGAGAAGTTCCTGAAGTCCTGCTCCAACTACGAGGCCACCAATGCATCGGGCAGGACGATAGAATCGCTGTACGATCCCTCCGATGTGGCATCGCTGGACTATGAACGGGACCTGGGCTATCCAGGGGAGTATCCCTTCACCCGCGGAGTCTATACGACGATGCACCGGGGCAGGGTGTGGACCATGAGGCAGTTCTCGGGCTTCGGCTCGGCCAGCGACTCCAACAAGCGCTATCACTTCCTCCTGGACAAGGGCCAGACAGGGCTTTCGGTCGCTTTCGACATGCCCACGATTATGGGTTATGACTCGGACCACGAGCGTTCCCACGGTGAGGTCGGCATGTGCGGGGTTGCGATCGACTCCTTGGCCGACATGGAGACTCTCTTCGACGGCATCCCGCTGGACAAGGTATCGACCTCGATGACAATCAATGCGCCGGCGGCGATGCTGCTCGCATTCTACATATGTGTGGGAGAGAAGCAGGGGGTGGGCTCCGACAAGCTTCGCGGGACCATTCAGAATGACATCCTCAAAGAATACATCGCCCAGAAGTCCTGGATATTTCCGCCCGAGCCTTCGATGCGCATCATCACAGATATCCTGGCCTACTGTTCGGATCATGTCCCCAGGTGGAACACCATATCGATAAGCGGGTACCATATCCGGGAGGCGGGATCCACCGCCGCCCAGGAGCTGGCCTTCACCCTGGCCGACGGCTTTGCCTATGTGGAGGCCGGAATAGCGGCCGGGCTGGATGTCGACACCTTCGCGCCCCGGCTTTCCTTCTTCTTCAATTCCCATCTGGACTTTTTCGAGGAGATAGCCAAGTACAGGGCGGCCAGGCGAATCTGGGCGCGCCACATGAAGGAGAAGTACGGGGCAAAAAAGAAAGAGTCGCTGCTGGTGCGGTTCCACACCCAGACCGCGGGCTGCACGCTCACGGCGCAGCAGCCGGAGAACAATATAATGAGGACGGCCTATGAGGCCATGGCCGCAGCCATCGGCGGCACGCAGTCGCTTCACACAAATTCGATGGACGAGACCCTGGCGCTTCCGAGCGAGAAGGCGGTGCAGATTGCGCTGAGGACCCAGCAGGTCCTGGCCCATGAGACCGGGGTCACCAATACCATAGACCCGCTTGCCGGCTCCTACTATGTCGAGAACCTGACCGACCAGCTGGAGGCCGACGCGGAGGAGTATTTCCGAAAGAT
>JASFOL010000136.1:0-5088 GCA_050116545.1 bacterium
CAAAACGTCCCAGTGAATCAGGTTCCTGCCGACATTGGCGGGACTCCCGTCGCTCAACCTCAAGGAGTCGCCGAGCGCATACTGCGGATGGTCATTGTCCAGAAGTCCCGTGAGCTGCCCGTGATCGGTCTGTCCCTGAGTGCCGACATCGTCTATTCCGTCTATGAATCCTGCCGGTACTCCCGTGAGATTGTTCCAGTGCACCAGGTTTGAACCCACGTTCGGAGGATTCCCATCGGAGGTATTGAGCTGTTGCTGCCGGTAATACCTTGAGTCATGAGTATGGTTGACCCCGGCGAACTCGGATGAGTTGATCCCGTCGAGCAGGCTGGCATTGTTGGCTGAGACCGCATAGTCGGAGGTCAGGGAGTGCTCGGCGGCGTCGGCATAGCCGGCCGTTGAACTTGAGTCGGCGCGAAAGGCATATCCGACGCTCACGATCTCGCCCCTGGGAAGAAGCTCCGCGCCGCCGGCAACCGAGACCGAGATCCATCGCCGGCCACCGTCGAACAGTGACGGCGAAATGGGCTCGGTGCTTCCGAGCAGGACGCTGAAGACTCCGGCGTCGAAGCTGACCGACTGGGTTTCCTCCCAGAGCATGCTGCCGCCTGTTGCGGCATCATATATCCTGAAGGTGACGCTCTCGGAGCCCTCGACGGGCGTGCCATCTTCTTCCAGCAATCCCTGGTAATTGATGGTCGTGGGAATCGCTGCAGCGCCACCGGCGAGCAGCAGCACCACAAACATGGACAAGAGGGTGTATCCCCACAGTTTTGCTGATCTCATTATGCTCACAACCTCCTCCCTATCTCTCAGGCGGATCAGGGAATTCCGGCAAGTCCTGATCTTGAGTGGAACTGCTTCCGCCGCCGGCAAGGGCGACCAGTGCCCCCACGGCCACAGCGGTCAACGCCCAGACCCACCACTTCTTGTAGACGGGGCTGGGTCCGCTCTCGCCCTCCGCCGTCAAGGAGTCATCCTGTGCGTCGACGAATCTGGGTTCAGGCCCCGGACCCGCGTTGGGATCCCGGATTATGGTCTGTACCGGGCTGTTGGTCTTGTAGATTCCCGGTGGCTCAGGCTCGGTCGAGACCGAATCGGGGTCATCGAACCCCTTTTTGGTCTGGGCAAGGCACATCTCGCCGAAGCAGAGGCTAAACATCAGCACCACAGAGAGCCAGCAGATCACTCGCGTAAAGAACGACCCGAACATCATACCCTTCGTACCTCCACTTCAAGAATATTCAACAATCTGCCGGATAAAGTCAAGGTCAGGGGTGATCGGCATCCGCCTGGCTGTGACAGGCTCAATGCAGAGAACGGGCGGCCCGCCAATGGCCGGCTCATCCGGCTACAGGCCGAGGAACTGGATCGCCGCGCCGCAGGCTAAGATCGTCGCGCCCGCTATGGCATGCGTGTAGCGCTCGACCTTTGCCATCGGCAGCAAGCTGATTCCATAGCTGGAAAGCAGAACCACACTGAGCATTGTACCCACGGTTACCACGCTGAAAATGCCGGCGACAAGGACAATGCCGCTGACACTGGTTCTGGCCGCGGGATACATGAGAAGTGGAATCAGAGGTTCGCAGGGACCGAGGACGAAGATCGTAAAGAGGACCCAGGGCGTTATGCTCTTGGCCGGCCTGTCGTGAACATGGGCATGATCCTCGGTATGGGTGTGGCTGTGGCTGTGTTCGAGGCCGCCGAGGTGCAGGTGATGGTGCTGATGAGGCTTGTTCCTGATCGCTCTTCTCAAGCCCCATGCGAAATAAACCAGCCCGAAGGCTATCAGGACCCAGGCTGCCAGGTTGCCCCGAAATGACTCGAAGATCTCAAGCCTCGTAATACCGATCCCGAGCGCTATCCCGATCGCGCCCAGCACAACCGAGCTCCCGACGTGGCCTATGCCGCATAGCGCTGTGATCCACAGGGTCCGGACGCGCGACCATTTGCGGGCACTGCTCATCATCACGAAAGGAAGATAGTGGTCGGGTCCCAGCAGGGTGTGAAAGAAACCTATAGATGCCGCGCTCACTGCGAGCAATGTGATCTGGCTGGACAAGACGGTCTCCCTTCCGGTGTTCCGGGGCAACACGCACCCGGCCACAGTAAAACTCTTGAAGGCCACCGCACGGATCCCGATGGCCCAGGTACCGCAATATTCTAAGCCAGTGCCCTGAACTTCGCAACCCCAGAACGCGTAAGTCTGTCTGCTTCAGTCAGCGGGCGCTTGCAGCCAGGATCGCGGCACGGCTCGCCACAGGGGCACGGCTCGCCACAGGGATGCGGCTTGCCACATATGATGCGCCACCTGCTTTTGACCAGGCGCCTGCAGCCGGGCTCATCGCGCTATTTTGTCTGCCTGGCGGCGCTACTTGCCCTGTTTGAGGGTCTTGTTGATAGGCCCGGGGTCAGGGACTATGGTGCCCAGAAGGTCCTCCGAGATGGTCCGAAGCACCTCGGCTACGCTCCAGGCCTGAGCGATGCAGCCATTGGGCCTCTGGGGCGGGTCCCCGTCGAAGATCTCGGAGACAGTGCCCAGGCCCGCGTCCATGAAGTGCATCACAAATGGCTCCAGCAGCTCGAAGCAGTGCGTGATGGTCCTTCCGGAGCGGCCGTAACGCCGGAGATATGCCTTTATGTAGGGCCCGATCAGCCAGGGCCAGACCGTGCCCTGATGATATGCATGGTCTCTCGCCTCCAGGCTGCCCTCATAGCGGCCCTTGTAGCCGGGTTCAAGAGGGGAGAGGGTGCGAAGGCCATAGGGAGTGAGCAGCTCCTGCTGGATCACCTTGATCACCTGCCTCCACTTGGCATACTCAAGCACCGGGAAGGTCAGGCTGATGGCCAGAACCTGGTTGGGCCTTACGGCATCATCAAGGTGGTCGCCGTCTATATAGTCATACAGGCATCCCTTGTCGTGATTCCAGAACTTCTTGTTGAAGCTGTCGAATGCCTTGCGCGCCAGGTGATCATAGGCGCTTTCCTGGGCCAGCCCCCCGAAGTCGGAGCAGAACTCCGCGGTGATCCTGAGGGCATTGTACCAGAGGGCGTTAATCTCCACCGCCTTGCCGGTCCGGGCGGTTATCACCTCGTCGCCGAGCTTGGCATCCATCCACGTGAGCTGCACGCCTTCCTCGCCCCCGGAGAGAAGCCCGTCGGAGTCCGCTTTGATACCGAACTTGGTGCCCTCCAGATGCCACCTGAGCGACTCCCTCAGGGCCGGCAGCACCTCGGTTATGAACTCGCCGTCACCGGTGTAGTCATAGTACTTTCTCACCGCCTCGAAGAGCCACAGCGTGGCGTCGATGGTATTGTATTCCGCCCCCGATGATGAGTCGGCGAATCTGTTGGGTATCAGGCCTTCATCCATGTTGGCTACGAAGGCACGGATTATCCTCTTCGCATCATCGAATCTTCCCGATGTCAGTGTCAGGCCGGGAAGGCTTATCATCGTATCCCTGCCCCAGTCGGTGAACCAGGGATAGCCCGCTATTATCGACCTTCCCGTGGCTCCGCGCCTGACGATAAAGGCATCGGCGGCCGTCAGCAGCGTCCTTCCCAGATGCGAGTTGGCAACCGGAGTGTTGACGATCTTCTCCCTCCGGGCGATCTCGCTTTCCCTGAATTTTTCTATCCCGGTGACGGTCTCTTCCTCGGTGGAAAAGGCGAAGGAGACCGTGTCGCTGTCCTCGAAGGTGAAGACCAGCCGGCCTGGCGAGAACAGGTCCTCATTGCAGGGGTAACCGCTTGCCTCCTCCTGGCGGTAGCGGAAGCTCCGGTACCAGTAGAAAGAGCGCTCGAAGCGGCCGTTTCCCGTGGAAACCGTGAGCCGGGGCATCCCCTCATATGGCTTCATACGGACGGCATCGCCCTTCACGAAGGTCTGATCGTCGATATCGTGGTTCTCCCTCATCAAGGCATGATGGTCCCTGAAGGCCATGATGGGCCGCACCTCCAGGATCACCTGGCTGGGTCTCGGGCCATTGGGTAGGCTCACGATCCTGTACATCAGGCAGGTGGTGTTCTGACCGTGGACCATGAAGACGGTCTTTTCGACCTTGAGGCCTCCGACGATATACGTGAATACCGGAAAGGGATCCAGCCTGAAGGATTCCATGTAGCGGTAGCCGCGGGGATGGATCTTGGCCTCGTATTCGCTGGATGAGAACTCCAGCCGGGAGCCCTTGATGATCAGGGTCTCGTCCACCCTGGAGACCAGGAGGGCCCGATCCACAGGCGGGCTGAGAGCCGCCACGAGCAGGCCATGGTATTTCCTGGTATTGATCCCGAGCACGCTGGATGATGCATAGCCGCCCAGGCCGTTGGTCTCCAGGTACTCCCTGGCCAGCGCGAATTCTAAGTCTTGAAGGTCGTCCCTTTCCAGTTTAGGCATCGATCCGACTCCGGACTATCCACAGCTCACTATATCCAGATCCCCCGGTCACGGCCTTCCCGCTAGCCTCCCATAGATATCAGGAAATCCGCGATTCTCTCGGCCTCGGACTCGCCCATCCAGGTGGGGTCCTTCTGTCTCATCGTTGCGATGGTCTTCTTCCACTCCTCGGGCGCTTTCCTGGCTGAGAGTGCTCGGTCCAGCCTGTGACATTTGGCGCACTTTATCACGAAGAGGTCTTTTCCCAGGGCGAGATTTTCGACTGAGAGATTCTCCGCAGGGCCCGCCTCAGGCATGGAAGCATAGGGCTCGCTGCCGCCGGCCATACGCTCCAGGGTGGAGGTGAAGAAGAGAACGAATACCACCGCGAAGAGCATGGTGCCGATTCCGAAGAGCCGGCTTCTGAGCTCGGGGTATCTCTCCACGATCAGGGTCTTCATCAGGATCAAGGGTATGAAGAGGGCGGCGAAGGTAAGATGCATGGCAGAGCGTGCGTCGATGACCCCGCGATGCCGGAGCGGCCCGCCGATGCACATTATGGCCAGGACTATGAACAAAATAACCGCGACGCCTCCGCTTATCCGGTGCGTGATTCTCAGGATCTTGAGACGCGGCGTGTGGGGCGCCCCGAGCACATGGAGCATAGTGAAAAAGGCCACGCAGGCGGTGGCCAGAAAGACAAGTGAAAGCAG
>JASFOL010000137.1:0-5053 GCA_050116545.1 bacterium
CGGCGACGGCGACCCCGGCACATCCATAGTGTCCACTGTGATCGTCGACGTGATCAAGTCGGCGACGGTCAGCGACCAGTTCGGCGGCAGCCAGCCGATTCCCGGGGCGACAATCACCTATACGATAACGGTCTCGCTCTCAGGTTCCGGAACGGCCGAGGGTGTCGTCATCACGGACGTCATCCCGGCAAACACGACTTACTCTGCCGGTACGCTGGCCCTGAATGGAGGAGCGCTCACCGATCCGGCGGACGGCGATTCGGGCGACGTGGGAGCAACGACACCGGGAGTGGTGACAGTCAGCCTGGGCGATATGCCGGCGGGGTCCGCGGATCAGACAATAGTGTTCAGTGTGGTGATCAACTAGATGAAAGGAGGAAGGGTAATGTCGCGTTCAAGGACGCTTGTGCTTCTTATGACGCTCGCTGTTCTTACCCTTTCATCCGCTGCCATGGCGGAGAAGGACGCAGTGGTCGAGATCAGGACATTGGCCGAGGTGGAGGTGGAAATTGTCGCCCAGGGCGGCGAGAAGGAGATTCAGCGAATGGAAGCCGCCAAGGTGATTCCCGGCGATGAGGTGATCTACACCATCCACTACGCGAATGTCGGCGGCGAGCCCGCCGAGAACATAGTCATCACCGATCCCATCCCCGAGCATATGCTCTATCTGGAAGGGAGCGCGTCAGGTGAAGGCTCCGTCGTGACCTTCTCCGTGGATGACGGCAAGTCATTTGACGTGGAGGGCAATCTGAAGGTTCCGGTCGAGGACGGGAGCGAACGTCCGGCGGAGCCCTCCGACTACACGCATGTCAAGTGGACGCTCGAGCGCGAGCTGGAACCCGAGGCCGAAGGCTTCGTCACTTTTCGGGCACAGCTCAAGTAGGGATTTTTCGATGTAGAAACAAGTCAGGCCGGACAGGGACGTACCGGCTAGGGGGGGACAGAACAAGCGAACAGGATCAAGGACATCCCGTTTGCCTGTCATCATAACAGTGGAAGGTAGGAAGCCAATTGATGAGGTGGGCACGAACTTCTTGTTTGGCTGATCACAGAAGCATCCAAAACGCACAGCGCGTGCTCATGGGACAGACTGCCGGAAGAGGGAGGCGTATTATGGCAGGAGCAAGACTGGCCCTGGTTGGGCTCTGCTGTGTGGCGGTAATCGCGGTCGCGGTACCCTTCACGGTATTTGCCGATGGTACTGCATCGGGTACCGACATTGACAACACCGCGACCCTGGACTACCAGGTGGGCGGCATCGATCAAACGCAGCTGTCCAGCTTCGCCACCTTCAAGGTGGATAATAAGGTGGACCTGACGGTGGTGACCCAGGATGGAGGCGAGGTCACGGTTCTTCCGGGTTCGCTCTTCGGTGACGGCGTCTACAATGTGCTGCATTTCAGAGTATCCAATGATGGTAATACGGCCCAGGACTGTTCGCTGAGCGTGGTCACCGTGGCGACGGGCAGTGCGGCCAAGTTCGGGGGCACCGACGCGTTTGACATGACGCCGGAACCCGTTCCCGAAGCCCGCATTTTCGTCAACTCCGTGATGGATGTGGCCGGCACCTATGACAATGGCACCGACACAGACAACTATATCGACGAGCTGCCCGCGGACAGCTTCTTCGACGTATTCGTCGTGCTTGATGCCCCGCTGACAGCCGCCGACGGCCAGATAGCCTCTTACCATCTGGTGGCATCTGTGCATGACGCAGGCCTGGGCGGAACGCTGGGAGATCTCACCACGGCGGACACCGGTGCCTGGGACAGCGGTACCGTACAGGTGGTCTTCGCGGACGCCGCGGGAACAGCTCCGGGTGACGGCCAGCATGACGGCCGGCACTCCGACCAGGATGACTATGAAGTCAACTCCGCCGATCTGGCCGTCAACAAGTCATCCGCGGTCATCAGCGATCCGTTCAGCTCCTCGAACCCGAAGGCGATTCCGGGCGCGACCATAAGGTACACCATCGATATAGCAAACACAGGCGGGGCCGATGCCCAGACAGTGACAGCCGTTGACCAGATTCCGGCGAACACGACTTTCGTCGGCGGCTCGGTTGCCACTTCGAACAGCAATGGCGGCGCCACCATAACAGTGGAATACTCGGCAGACGGGGTTGTCTGGCAGGGCGCCGAGACTTCACCGGTGGCCTACGTGAGAGTCACCAATTCGGTGGTGGATGCGACGAACGGCACCGCCCAGATGACCTTTGACGTGACCGTCGACTAGGAGGCCCGGCAGGCATGAAGTCTGCGCAACGGCCTCTGTTCCGGGGATGGCTGTCCCGGATGGGCCACCTGGCCCGGGGTGACGGGCCTGGCCCGGATCCGGACATCGAGGCGGCACACAAAGCAATAGAGAGATTGGCCGGTTCCTTCAGGGACCGGCCAATCGGGGTTTCTCAGGGCAGGGTCTCGAGGACCGGTCCTGTTCAAGGCAGATCGTGGACGCAATCCATTGTGGCGGCAGCAGTTACGCTTGCAGCCGCACTGATGGTGTTCTGCGGCGCCGTGCTGGCTGTGCCCCCCGGGACCGAAATCCCCAACACCGCGCTTGCAACTTATGATTTCGGACGCCTCCTCAGAATCGAGTCTCGGTCCAATACGGTGGTCATTGTAACGTTCGGCGAGAGAACTCCGTCGTCCCTTGAATTCATGCACTATGCGCCCGGTTGCTCTCAATCGGAACTCCTTCCGGTTCCGGTCACCCACTACAGCTCGACGGGCACGGAGGCCGGACCCTTCGTGCCGATACCGCCTCCCAGTCTCGTGGGAGATGCCGGCAGGCTCGACAGCCGCTGGCTGGTTCCACTGATCCCGACGACCTACTTCCACCACGATGAGCCCGTCTTCCTGAGAATCATCGACCTGGATCAGAACCGTGATCGGGATCTCTGCGAGACGGTTCTCGTGAGCCTGACCGTGTCCGGCATCGGCGAGAGCGAGCTGCTCCAGCTGACGGAGAGCGGGCCGGACACGGGTGAGTTCCTCGGCTATATCGGGATCAGGAGCCGGGAAACCTCACGGCCGAACGACGGCACGCTCAGCATCGATTACCGGCTGGACATAGAGGCCGTTTACACCGACCTGAGCGACGAGACCGACAAGTCTACAGCCACCTCATGGCCGGATGCCACCGGGATCATCTTCGACACCAGCACGGGGCAGCCGCTCAGCGGCATTGCCATAACTCTTGTAGATGCGGATACGGGGCTTCCGTCCACAGTCTATGGCCTGGACGGACACAGTCTGTATCCTTCGACGGTGATCTCAGGCGAGACTGTGACGGACGAAAGCGGCAGAGAATACGACTCTCCGCCGGGCGCCTTCGGATTCCCGTTTCCCGATGGCGGCCCTCACCGGTTTGAGGTCGCAGCACCAGAGGGTTACAAGTACCCATCCGCCGTGCCGACCGAGATGATCCAGGCCCTGCCCGGGGCGCCCTTCGCCATTGTCGAACCCGTATCGCGTGGGGGCTCTTTCTTTTTGGAGTGCAGGCTGTCTTCGCGGATAGACATACCTGTCGACCCGGCGGGAACCGAGCTTTTCCTGACCAAGGCCGCCGACCGGGAGTGGATCACCGTGGGCGACTTTGTCGAGTATTCCCTCAGGGTCGAGAACACATCAAATGGACCATTCGGGAGCGTCTCGCTAGAGGACCGCCTGCCTCGCGGCTTCGCATATCAGACAGGATCGACGACCATTGATGGTGCCGGCGCCCCGGATCCGGAGATTGCACCGGACGGAGGAACTCTGAAGTTTCCAATAGGAAGCCTCGCTTCGAATTCCACTTCGCGCGTTCGCTATGTGGCCGAGGCGGCCGCGGGCGTGACGCCGGGATCGGCGGTCAATACCGCAATCGCAGTAGACACATCCGGTATTGAATCAAACACCGCGAGCGCGAGCGTCCGGGTCATTGAGGACCCGCTTGTCGCCAGAAGCCTGATTGTGGGGAGTGTCGTGGTCTGTGACTCCTCCGCCTGCTCGGAAAGTGCGGATGCCGCGGCGAGCGGCCGCGGAACCGGTGCAGGAGCGGCAAGCGGAATCGAGGGCGTGAGAATTCTTCTCGAGGACGGGACCTACACCCTCACCGACAGGCGCGGGATGTTCCACTTCCAGGCATTGAGGCCGGGAGCGCACGTGGTCCAGCTGGACCTCGGCAGTCTGCCGCCCGGATTCACAGTGATCCCCTGCGAGCGCAACAGCCGGTTCGCGGGGAGATCCTACTCCCGCTTCGTAGATCTCGAAGCCGGGACCATGTGGCGCACCGACTTTCACGTGGCCTTGAAACCGGCTGCAGCCGGAGAGGCCGGGCTGGAGCAGGTGAAGCCGGCTGATCGAGTGAGCGTGAAGATCCAGGGAGCGGGTGGCAGAGAGGAACTTCTCGTGGAAGAGGAAAAGGCGCCGCCTGCAATGCCCGACTACGGGGAGAGATGGCTTGCCGCCGCCGGTCCGGGACTGGAGCTGCTCTGGCCCGAGGAAGGATTCAACCCTGCGATACCGAGCATCAAGGTGGCAGTCAAACACATGCCCGGGGATTCGCTTGAACTGTCTCTCAACGGCGAGCCGGTGGATCCCCTCAACTTCGACAGGACGCTTAAGCGTAAGACCGGCCAGGTTGCGATAAGCCGGTGGTCGGGCATCGATCTCGAGGAGGGAGACAACCGCTTCCTGCTCGTCGTCCGCAGCGGCGGGGGCCGGACACGGACAATCGAGCGCACGGTGCACTATTCGGGCCCGCCGGTTGAGGCGGAGCTCGTCCCCGGGCTTTCCAGGCTCTCGGCCGATGGCATCGAGCCCCCGGTGATCGCCGTCAGACTCAAGGACCGCTATGGCCATCCGGCCCGGACCGGAGTGGTGGGCGCATACACGGTTGACCCGCCGCACGTTTCGCTCGAGGAATCAGAGACCTACCAGGACTTCCCGCTCTCGGGCATGGACAGGCGAAAGCCTCAGTATATGGTGGGCCGGGATGGAGTCGCGTTGATCAGGCTGGAACCCACCGCCATGTCCGGAGAGGCAACCGTCCGGTTCGACTTCATCGAGGG
>JASFOL010000138.1:0-5050 GCA_050116545.1 bacterium
CATCGATACGGTCAATATGCAGTACCTTTACAGCTCGGGAGACATGTACCATTTCATGAACACAGAGACCTATGAACAGATCGAGATACCCGCCGCGATGGTGGAGGACATCTCGCCGCTGATGAAGGAAAATACGGTTGTTACAGTTCAGATGCGTGATGGGCAGCCGCTTGGCATAGAGCTGCCGACCTTCGTGGATCTGGAGGTGGTCGAGACAGATCCCGGGGTCAAGGGGGATACTGTTTCCGGGGGCACCAAGCCTGCCAAGCTGGAGACCGGCAAGGTGGTTCAGGTGCCTCTTTTCGTTGAACAGGGCGCCACGATCCGTGTGGATACGCGCACGGGCGACTACGTATCGAGGGTGTAGCCATGAAGATATCTTTCCTTAAGCAGCTGATAAGAATGGTCGAAGCTAGTGAAATAGAGGAGCTAGAAGTATCGAAGTGGTGGACCAAGGTTAGAATAACCAAGTCCAGAGCAAGGACCGGTAGTGCCGAGCCTCAGCGTATGGTTGAGGCCGTCGTTGGAGACAGGGTGGTGGCGCAGAAGGCGGTTTTCGAACCGGCGCCGGCCCCGGCAGAGGAAAATCTCCTGGAGATCAAGTCGCCGATGGTCGGGACCTTCTACAGGGCGCCCGGCCCGGAAGCCAAGCCGTACGTATCGACGGGGGATGCGGTAGAGCCCGGACAGGTCGTTTGTATCATTGAGGCTATGAAGCTAATGAACGAGATCGAGTCCGAAGTCTCGGGGAAGATCGCGAAGATCCTGGTCGAGAACGAGCAGCCTGTGGAGTTCGGACAGACTCTGTTCTTGGTTTCTCCATCTTAGGAGGCTACCGTGCTCATCAAGGCGTTCCTCGAGGAGATCGTGAAGCGAAACGCTTCCGATCTTCACATCAAGGTCGGCACCTGTCCGACAATCCGGGTGGACGGCGAGCTGGAAGCGCTCGACGCCCCGCCCCCCAGCCTCGACGAGGTCGAGGCAGCCTGCGAACAGATCCTCACCCCCAAGCAGAAAAAGGAATTCGAGGCCACAAGCGAAGTGGACTTCGCCTTCGGAGTCCCGGGCCTGGCCAGGTTCCGTGCCAATTTCTACAGGCAGCGGGGATCGACCGCAATGGTCTTCAGGCTGATTCCATTCGATCCACCAAAGGTGACCGAGCTCAATCTGCCCGAGGTCATAGAGCAGCTCGCGCTCAAGCCCAGAGGCCTGATCCTGGTTACCGGTACGGTGGGATCCGGGAAGTCGACAACGCTGGCCGCTATGGTCAGGGAGATCAATGATAAGCTGCACCGGAACATAATCACCGTCGAGGACCCGATCGAGTTCCTGCACAGGGACAATTTGAGCCTGATCAACCAGAGAGAGGTGGGAAACGACACCAAGAGTTTCTCCGAAGCCCTGAGACATATCCTCAGGCAGGACCCGGACGTGATCCTGGTAGGCGAGATCCGGGACCAGCTGACGATGTCCATAGCGTTGACCGCGGCCAATACGGGGCATCTGGTCTTCAGCACGCTTCACACCACAGATGCGCCGCAGACCGTCAACCGCGTGATCTCATTCTTCCCGCCGCATCAGCATGAGGAGATAAGATTTCTGCTTGCCTCATCGTTGGAGGCAATCGTATCCTTGCGGCTGGTGCCCAGATCCGATGGTGAAGGCCGTGTGCCTGCCACCGAGGTGATGATTGCCACCGAGACGGTCAGGGAGTACCTGCTAGACGCCGACAAGACGCCTCTGTTGAAGAGCGTTATCGAGGAGAGCGTTACAGAATACGGCATGCAGAGCTTTGATCAGTCGCTGCTCGAATGGTACAATAAGGGCGCGATAACGCTCGAAGACGCTCTTCACAATGCGTCGAGCCCGACCGCGCTGCAGATCAAGGCCAAAGGCATTCAGTCCGGATCGGACGTTGCCTGGACGCCGATGGGAGCGGAATAAGGAGCTGCGGAGCAAGCAGCCAGAGAGAGCATAAGGAACCGGGGCCGGAATAAGGATGTTCAAGAAGATCCTCATTGCCAATCGAGGAGAGATCGCTCTTCGCGTGATCCGGGCATGCCGGGAGATGGGCATTTCCACAGTGGCCGTCTACTCGGAAGCCGACCGCGACAGCCTGCACGTGAGGTTCGCCGATGAGATAGTCTGCATCGGTCCGCCAAGGCCCAATGAGAGTTATCTGAATGTCCCCCGCATAATCAGCGCCGCGGAGGTCACGGGCGCCGAGGCCATACATCCCGGCTACGGCTTTCTGGCCGAGAATGGAGATTTCGCCGAGGCATGCGAGTCCTGCGGGATCACCTTTATCGGTCCCGGCCCCGCCGTCATCAAGCAGATGGGGGACAAGGCTTCGGCCAGGCAGGCCATGCTGAAGGCCAAGGTGCCGGTGGTGCCGGGCAGCCTTGGGGCCGTAAGCGAGTTCGAAGATGCCGTGGAGATCGCTCACCAGATCGGCTATCCGGTTATGATAAAGGCCTCGGGTGGCGGCGGCGGCAAGGGAATGAGGCTGGCGATGGTGGATGACGAGCTCAAAAAGGCTTTCAGCGCCGCTGCGAATGAGGCGGAAGCCAGCTTCGGCAACCGCGAGGTCTACCTGGAGAAGTTTATCGAGCGCCCCAGGCATATCGAGATACAGGTGTTGTGCGACTCGCGGGGTGTGGGCGTTTACCTCGGGGAACGCGACTGCTCAGTGCAGCGCAAGCACCAGAAGTTGATCGAGGAATCACCTTCACCGGCGGTCGATGAGGAGATTAGAGCCGGCCTGGGAGAGGCCGCCATAAGCGGAGCCCTCGCCGTGGGCTATGAGAGCGCGGGAACCGTCGAATTCCTGATGGACTGCCACGGCAGCTTCTACTTCATCGAGATGAATACCCGGGTACAGGTTGAACACTGCGTTACCGAGATGGTCACGGGGACCGATATCGTCCAGGAGCAGATCCGGATCGCGGCAGGCGAGCCCATGACCGTCAGGCAGGAAGACGTCGTGATCCGGGGACATGCCATAGAGTGCAGGATCAACGCCGAAGATCCCGCCCGGAACTTCACGCCTTCGCCCGGCAGGATCGAAGCATTCCACATGCCGGGAGGACCCGGCATTCGGGTGGATACCCACGCATACGCCCAGTACGTGATTCCGCCGTACTATGATTCGCTGATCGCCAAACTCGTGGCTCACGCCCCGGACAGGGACCAGGCGATCGCCAGGGTGGCCGGCGCCCTCGATGAGTTCATTGTCGAGGGGGTTGAGACCACGATCCCGTTTCACCAGCAGGCCGTGAGGAGCAGACTCTTCAGGTCGGGTGATTTCGACACCCACTTCGTCGATGAGCTCGCGAGGGAAGAGGAAGGTGAGGAGGGCGAGGAGCCGGAGGAGGGTGGCAGTTGATGAGGATAGAGGTTCTGTTTACGCCCGGCGAGATAACCGAGGCCGCTGTCAAGGGCAAGACCGTGGCCGTCATCGATGTCCTGAGAGCCTGCACCACCATAGCCTTCGCTCTCTCACGAGGTTGCTCGAGTATCGTGCCCGTTGCAAGTGTCGAGGCCGCTACCAGCCTGGCCGCGTCGCTGGACAAGAAAGTGACGCTTCTCGGCGGTGAGAGAGAAGGCAAGCGGATCAATGGATTCGATCTGGGTAACTCACCCGCCGAGTACACCGCTGAAATCGTCAGGCGCAAGACGCTGGTCCTGGCCACCACCAATGGCACGCGGGCGATGAGCATGAGCGAGGGGGCAAAGGAGATTCTGATCACCTCGTTCGTCAACATGGGCTCGGTGGTGGAGCACGCGGCCAGACTTGATGACGAGGCCTTCACCATAGTATGCGCCGGCAAGAACAACCGATTCGCCCTGGAAGATACGGTGTGCGCCGGCATGGTGATAGAGAGGTTGTGCGCTGACAGGGAAGCCGAGCTGAACGATGGAGCCCATGCTGCCAGGGGCCTCTACAGGCAGAACCGGGAGTCGATCCCTGCGCTGCTTCGCGAGTGCGAGCACGGCAAGTACCTGGAGAGCCTGGGATTCGGCAGAGACCTTGAGATATGCAGCCGGGTGGACAGTCTGAGCATCCTGCCGCTTGTCAAGCAGGGACGGATAGGAAAACCCAGGAAGCCGCGCAAGAAGTGATGCGGGCCCGGCGCGGGCCGGACCCATCCATCAGGATATGGAACCCCATATGCTCGACACGCAATCCTTGAGAATCATAGACGCCAACTCCAACCGGACCAGGGAAGCCCTTCGCGTGGTCGAAGACGTGGTCAGGTTCTCCTGGGAGGACGCCAGGACGGCCTCGCGTTTGAAACGTGAAAGACACTTGATATCAAGGGCTTGCGATGTGCTGCTTAGAAAGAACTTCAAGGGCTTGAAGGCCAGGGACACCTTCAGGGATCCCGGACGCGACTCGATGTCAAAGACCGAGGGGACACGCAAGAACCTAGATGAGATCCTGCTCAGCAATTTCCGGAGGGCCGAGGAGGGATTGAGAGTCCTCGAGGAAGTGTCCAAACTGGCCGGCCCCGGAAGCGGACGTCCCTTCAAGCGGGCCAGGTTCCGGGTCTACAATCTCGAGAAGGCCTGTCTGTTGAAGCTCGGGCGAAGAGCCAGGTCGGGGCGGGGTAAGTCAAAAAGAAGTGGCAGCTCGGGGCCTAAGCGGAACTCGGGACTCAAGCGAAAATCGGGGCGGGGACGTGCGGGCGCTTGATCTCTCGCTCTGCGCCATCCTGGACCGGGGCGTGGAGGACATCCTTCCTCTGGAGGAGTTTACCCGCAGTATTATCTCGGGCGGAGCCACATCCATACAGGTGAGGCTCAAGCGCGAGAGCACGCGCGAAATCATGGATTTCACCGGCCGAGTGCTCGAGGTATGCGCCGGTACCGGCGTGGCGGTCATAGTCAATGACCGGCTGGATGTCGCCATGGCCACCGGGGCGCAGGGCGTCCATCTCGGGGAGGAGGACATGCCCGTCGAGACGGCGCGAGGGCTTGCCGGAGCAGGGATGATCATCGGGGCGAGCGTCAGAGACGTGGCCGCCGCAAGGGCAGCGGCGAGTGCGGG
>JASFOL010000139.1:0-5037 GCA_050116545.1 bacterium
ATGCATACAGATTCCATTCCGGGAAGAGCTGGACCTGGTGGGTGGGCTTCACCGCGAAGATCCGCGATGCAAAGATAAGGCTGGCCCAGCCCGGAATCTCCTCCGAGAAGACCGATCTCGGCTTTGTACCACTGCTTCATCTCAGGGGAGCATACGCCTTCTCAAAGCACTGGAATGCCCTGCTCGATCTTGACGCCCTGGCAGGCGGACCGGGACGGGCGGAGGATGCCGCGCTCAAGTTGATGTATCGGGCCAATGACAGGTGGAGTCTCTCTGGCGGGTACAGGACTGTCGAAGGCGGGGCCGATGTCGAAGAGGTATACAGCTTCGCCTGGCTTCATTATGCAGTTTTGTCGGTCGCCTACAGGTTCTAAGATGAAAAGGCTCCGCAAAGGCCCTGCACCAGGCGTTTGGCGCTTGCCGCAGGCGTCATACCTGACAGATGCGGGGAAAGACCAGGTCAGGGAGGAATCATGAACAGAGATCGCGTAGTCGGGGCGCTGTTGATCGGACTCTGCATAGCCATCGCCGGGATCAGCATAGGCTACGGGTTCTACAAGGGCCGAGCGAGCGACAGATATGTGACGGTCAAGGGCCTGGCCGAGCGAGAGGTGAAGGCCGATCTCGCGATATGGCCCATATCGTTCACGGTCGCCGCCAATGACCTGGGGCGGCTCCAGATCGAGATCGATTCGGACAGGGAGGCAATAACCGAGTTCCTGCTCAGTGCCGGATTCGGACAGGACGAAATTTCCTACTCGGCGCCGCATATCATCGACACCGAGGCCGAGCGCAGGCATGGCGGAGGCGAGCGAGCGCCTTACCGGTATCTGGCTGAGGCGACAGTCACCACCCGGACCGGGGATGTCGCTCTCGTCAAGGCCAGCATGGAGAGCGTTGGCAGCCTGGTTGGAAAGGGACTGGTCCTGGCGGATCAGAGCTGGCGGAGTCCTACCGAGTTTCTGTTTACCAGCTTGAATGATATTAAGCCCGATATGATCGAGGAGGCGACCAAGGACGCCCGGCGAGCCGCGACCAAGTTTGCCGAGGACTCACAGAGCAAGGTGGGCAAGATCCGTCACGCAAGCCAGGGCTATTTTTCAATTAACGACAGGGATCGCAACTCGCCCGAGTTCAAGAAGATCCGGGTGGTAACCTCAATCCAGTACTACCTCGTGGACTGAACGGTCCGGTCGGCGGGAACGGAAATCGCACATTGCACCGGCACCTTCCTGTCCGGGTATCAGAAAGGCCTGAGGGAGATATATGAAAGTCGTTCGATTCGATTCGGCGGAGACATACCAGCCCGACAAGGGCTGGAAGCGCGTGAGCCTTTGCTGTGAGGACGATATCTCGATTGAGCATTTCATCAAGCCGCCCGGGCACGCCTCCCCGAGACATGAGCACCCCAATGCCCAGGTATTGATCGTCGTGAAGGGCAGCCTGGCCATCATCACCGATGCGGACGGTGAGCAGGTCCTGGGGGAGGGAGACGCCGCATACCTGCCGGGCAATGAGACCCATGTGGTCAAGAACCCGCTGGATGAGGAGTGCGTGGGAATAGACATCTTCGTCCCCGGCCGGTCATTCGATTTCTGGTTGAAGCGCAGGGCCGGGAAGGATGTAGAATAGGACCAGGTCCGGCTCGGTCTATTATCATGTTCCCCTGTGGAGGTCAGCTATGCCAGCTTATATGATAGCCCGAATCAAGGTAACCGATCCCGGGCAATACAAGAAGTACATCGCCGTAACCCCCGGCATTCTCGCCAACTTCGGTGGGAAGTTCATCGCCCGTGGCGGTGAGACCGTCACGCTTGAGGGCCCCGAGGAAAACAGCAGAGTGGTGCTCGTGGAATTCCCCTCTTTTGATAAGATCAGCGAGTTCTACAACTCCGCCGAGTATCAGGAGGCCATCAAGATCAGGGAAGGGGCCGCAGAGGTCTCACTGGTTGGTGTCGCCGGCATTTAGCCGGCACGCCCTGCCTCAGCCTGAAGCCCGCATCGACCACCTGGCTGATCACATTCCTGTCCGGCGAAGAAAGACACAGGTACAGGTATTCCTCGTCATTCATCACCCCAATCGCGGCATTCGACTTCTCGATCCACGTGGTCGCCCCCTGCCACCCCGAGCACGCCTCGACCACGTCCGGGGGTCAGAGTATCCCGTGAGGACCGCGCTCGTTATTGCCCGCGGCTATCCGGAAGGTCTTGAATTTATATTTGACAATTATCTAATCAGTTTATATACTATAGATAGACCGCTGTCGATTTAGATACATTGTCGGCAGGTATCCCTGGAGGGTAACTATATGAGCGATTTCAGGATGAATGATGACGGCGAGTGGGCCTCGATGGCAGCCGGGATCAGGAACTCCCCGCTTCCCGAGGTCCGGAAGCTTGCGCAGGCTTTCGGCTGGGTCACAAACCGAATCATAACCCATGCCGAAACCGAAGTCGAAACGGCGAGAGCTCTTCGCGATGAAGAGTCCGCCGTCAGGCAGCAGGTCAAAATGGAAACCATAAGGCATGCCCGGTCTGTGTTCGAGGAATGCTATCTGCTGGCGACGGGAAGGAAGGCCTGGGATGAGTAAATCACACTTCGAAGAGAATCTCGAGGCCAGAGCCGATCTCTTCAAGGCCCTGGGCCATCCGGCCCGCATGTTGATAGTCAATCTGATCAGGATGAAGCCCCGGCACGGAGAGGAGCTGGCGGCGATCCTGAAGCTCAAGCCCGCCACCATATCACATCATCTTGCAAAGCTCAGCCAGGCGGGTCTCCTCACATCGAAGAAGGACCAGTACTACCAGACCTACTCCATTGTTCCCGACATGCTAAAGACGAGCCTGGGCGACCTGGTTTCCCTTCCCCAGCCGGATCTCGAGACCGGCGTCAAAGAGGATGCCTACCGGCAGAAAGTACTCAAGACCTTTTTCCGGCGCGGCCGCCTCACCGGCATTCCGGCGCAGCTTAAGAAGCGACAGATAATCCTGGAAAAACTGGTGGAGGAGTTCGAACCGGACCGGGACTACCCGGAGATAGAGGTGAACAGGATTCTGGTGGAATTCCATGAAGACGTGGCGAGCCTGAGACGGGAGTTCATCAGCTTCAATTTGATGAAGCGCACGACCAGGGGGATCTACCGCCGGATCTGAGGTGCCGATCCTCCAGGAGTTGATCGCCGTCAAGAGCAGCCGGGCCATCATCACCGGAGCGGAGAGGGTGCAAGCTTACCTCAGCAGGACCATCCTGCGGGTCTCGGCCTGCCCGCCCGATGTTATGGTATAGAAATAGACCCCGCTGGGGAGAGGATCTCCCGAATCCGATCTGCCGTCCCACTCCTCCCACCTGATGCCGGCCTCATGGTGAGAGTCCTCCACCACTGCCACTTCCCTGCCCCGGACATCATGGACCGCGATCCTGACCCTCGCCGGCCGGGAGAGCTCATAGCCGATCCTGGTCCTTTCCCTGAAGGGATTGGGCGTGTTCTGGGCCAGCCGGAAGCCATGCGGCTCAATATCTCCACCCGAAAGCCCCGAGAGGTCCCGGCCCCCGGTATTGAATGAGTACCAGGCGCCGGGCGCCACCACCGGGCGCGTTGAGCGGCGCCCGCTGTTGTCCCTGGCCGAGACATAGTATTCGACGTCGACCGAGTCGGCCTGCGCCGGGATATAGGCGGCATATGAATCCGAATAGGCCGTTGCCGACATGGGGATGCCGCAAAACTCCGGGGCTCCCTCCGGTCTCCAGTGGATCAGAAGCGAATCGGCGATTAGGCCGGTCCCGCTCAAGTCATCGATGAAGGCCGACACCCGGTAGCCGTCCGTATTGAACTCGAGATCCTGAAGTGGATCGGTGTCCACCACGAGCATCTGCCTGTCATTGAGCTCCATCGTCCGGCAGTGAATCGCATCGTCGGAGAGCCAGGCTCCGGTATATCCGAACACCTCATAGCCGGGCATAACGGCCTCATAGGTTGCCAGCGCCGCAGCATCGGTGCTGATGCCGTAGAGCGGGACAAAGACCTTGTTGTTGAGGATCATGGAGTTGGTGTATGCCGCCACGTCACCGTCTATGATGCTTCCGCAATAGACGCGCACAATATCATAGGGCCTGCCATAGCAATTGGTCAGGCCTTGCAGGATGGAGACATTGTCCTCGATCGCATCATAGTCCGGGTGGCCGGTGTCCACCTGCTTGACCAGGATGGTCTCTTCATTCAGGAGTTTCATCCAGCAATCGATGTGATGGATCCCGCTCGTGGATATGTCGGGCAATACGACATAGTCGCTTATCCCGAGATATTCCTCCATCAAGTCCTCTATCTCTGTCTCGGAGAGCTCCGGGTTCTCGTCCCACACCAGGTCGGTGGAAAACCCCATCCCGTGGCCGTCATAGAGGAAATTGCCTCCGGTATGGACCAGGTCTGTCCCATAAACCGGGGCGCCCCAAAGAGTCCCGAGACTCCAGTTCACCTGGTCGTCGAGCGGGCGGGGCCGGTTATAGATGTGGTCCACGATGCCCCAGGTGTCCCCGGAGAACACGCCCAGAGGGCCATAGTCCCGGGTCCACATGGAGTTGGTAGAGAGGCTTATGAACTCGATATTGGCCATATTGACGCCGTTGTTCTCAAGATTGGCAGAACAACCGGACTGCTGGCCGGACAGGCAGATGATGTAAACCGTCAGGTCCTCGGCATATTCCCGGATGAGATCATAAGGCAGCCCGAATCCATAGTTAAAGCGGATCAGGACTCCCGTGACAGGTTCCCACTCGGCGATCTTGCGAACCGGCACGGACGGCGGCGCCGTTGCGGTGTGATAGATCCCGATCTCGTCCAGCCGGGTCATCTCCTCATCGGTCAGATGAATGGGGAGATTGCGCTCCTGATCAGCCGCGTGATCCCCCGGAGGCCCGGGAATGGCCGTGCTGAGAGGAACGCCGAGGAATAGCAGGCACAAAAGCGGGGAAACAAGGCGACTCAGGGCCCTTTTGTCTATGCGGCCGTACAGGATGTGCACATCCCCCTTAAGCAAAAA
>JASFOL010000140.1:0-5021 GCA_050116545.1 bacterium
GCCCTGGTCCGGGTGGACGGTGACCATGCCCGCTCCCGCCTCCTTGAAAAACTTGAGTGTCGCGATCACCTCATTTATGGCGGCAACCCTGATGGTGTCGATCGGGGACGCGAATGGGAGATAATACGTGGTGTGGCCGACGACACCCAGCCCGCTTTCCTTGATCTTGGCGAGCACGGCTTTCTTGTCGATCACATCGATGCCGGATCTGGGATATTCAAGCGTCAGGTCGATGAAGTCGAACCCGTTGGAAGCAATGAAGTCTATGTCCCCGAGAGGATCGTTTCGGGGATTGTTCATCAAGCCAATCTGCATTAACTCTCCGCTGTCGCTGGGAGACCCTTATGCGAGCAGGTCTACCTTCTCAACCGGCTTCTCCCCCTTCTTGGCGAACAGGTCCTTTAGCGCCGAATAGGCCACGAAGCGGACCACCTTCTTGGAGGGCACCTTGACCGGCTCGCCGGTCCTGGGATTGCGCGCGATCCTGGCTTTTCTCACCCTCACCTTGAAGGCTCCCAGGCCGGGAAGAACGAATTCCCCCTTGTTCTGGAGTTCCTTCTTGGCGAGGACCACCAGCCCGTCGTAGAAGCGCTCCACATTGGCCTTGGAGATGCCGCTGGCGCGCATCACTCCCTCAATCATCTTATCCTTCGTCATACCGCACCTCCTTGATGGTTGCGTCCCAGCCTACCGTGAACCCGCCTGGATGTCAATGATTACGATCCCCCGGGGTGAGCCCAATTTGCTTGATTCCCGGCCCCCAGGCATTTAGACTTGAAGCCATCTGGGGCAGACTTCGCGGGGGACTTGAATATCACCGGGTACTTCATTGCCACTGGGAGATTCACTTTCACCACGCCTTTTCCTGTTGAGAGTTTTTTCGGCCTTCCCCGCAACAAAGGCCAGTCTCAACCTGTAATTCTATGGGGCTGATCATGGAACTTTATAGACCCGTCCTGAAGACCATGTTTCTCGCCGTGTTCTTGCTTCTGGCGACCGGACCTGGGAAGCCTGGGGCGGAGGACGGGATCCTGACAGCATACGAGGTAACCGAGATGGACCTTGCGGGCACCGAGTTGGTGGTGCTCTCAGCCTGCGAGACTGGCCTGGGCGAGGTGACGGACGGTGAGGGTGTCTATGGTCTGCGGAGGGCCTTCCAGATCGCGGGGCCCAGAACCGTGGTCAGCGCCCTCTGGCCGGTAAGTGACGAGGCGACGGCTGAAATGATGAGCGTTCTCTATTCCAGAGAGGGTGAGAGCCTTTCGAGGGCCATTCGTCGGATACAGCTGGAGAAGATTGAGCAGCTGCGCTCGGAGGGCGAGATAGACCATCCCTTCACCTGGGGAGCGTTCATCGCCCTCGGTGACTGGAGGTAAATGCATGGGCAGATGGATCATGGCAGCCGCATTGGGGTTAGGTGTTGTAATTCTCGCTGGGGCCGGACTGGCCGATGACACCTGGAAAGGTCTCATGGACCAGGCGGAGGCTCTACTCAGCGAAGGCCTGAAGGACTCGGCCGCCGTGATGCTGGAGCGGGCGGTTAGCAGCACCCTGACCGAGTACGGTAATAACGACAGCACCATTGTTCTTGTCGCCCGTATAGACGGCTTCGAGAAACTGTACCGGTTCCGGGACTTCGAAGAGGCCGAGTCGATGTATGGCAGGGCGGTTTCTATCGCTGCAGACATTTCCGGTACCGGATCCCCTCTGTACGCAACTTATCTTAACAAGCTGGCGGGCATCTACTGGCAATGGCGCAGGCATGATGAAGCCGACTCTCTATATCATCAGGCGCTCTCAATAAGGGAAAACGCATTCGGCCTCGAGAACCTGGAGACCGCCGAGACAATTCATGACATCGGCAGGCTTTACTGGAACCAGGAGAGATATGCCGAGGCGGAGGACCACATAAGGCGCGCCCTGGCGGTCCGGGAACGCCTGCGAGGCCCGGAACATCCTGAAGTGGCTCAGACGCTGCGCGAGCTGGCCTGGATACTCGCCAACCAGGGCAAGATACTCGAGGCAGAGCCGCTGGCGATAAGAGCCGCCCAGATGTGGGAGGGGTTCGCGGGGCCCGATGACCTCGAACTCAACAGGTTCCTCGCCGCCGTGGGATACATGCAGTACGCCCTGGATAAGTATGAAGAGGCCATAGTCACTTATCAGCGCACCATAGATTTATTCAGGCGCTACCCCGGGGGGTCCCCGGTGGGAGAGATCAGGCTACTTACCAGGATGGGGCAGGCCAATGGCAAACTGGGAAGATACGCAGAGGCTGAATCTGCCTATGTCCACGCACTCAAGCTGTGCGATGCGACGCTGGGGCCCGGACATCGCCTGTCCGAGGGGAGCCTCTGGGGACTGGTCCAGACCTACATTGCCCAGGCCAGATACGATGAAGCCGAGAGAGGCGCGCTTGAGGGCATTGCGGCAATGGAGGCCGCAAATGGTCCGGTACATCAATCGGTGGCGGTGGGATACAACACTCTCGGCGCCATATACAGCCGCACGGGCAGGTATGAAGATGCCGAGCGAGCCTATGTGCGCGCCATGGAAATAAAGGAGGCCACCGACGGACCTGATAGTCCCAATATCGCCTATAATCTCAGCAATCTGGGAAACATATACGCCGTGATGGGTCGGTATGCCGATGCCGAACCCCTTTACGAACGGGCGCTTGCCATCTGGGAGACTCATCGCGGGCCCGACAATACGCTTGTTGCACACAGTTTGCTGACGCTCGCCTATCTCTATGACGACCAGATGAGATACGCCGATGCCGAACCTCTCTACCGCCGGGCCCTCGGGATCCTCGAGGGCGCGCTGGGACCTGATCATAATGACCTGGTGCTTCCCCTTAACGGCCTGGCCGGAGGCTATGATAGACGCGGGATGTATGAGGAGGCGGAAGCCCTCTACCGGCGGGCTCTCGATATAGAAGTCGCCGCATTCGGACCCGACCATCCCGACGTCGCCGACGCCATGGTCAGCCTGGCAGGTAATCTCGTTCAGCAGGAGAGATTTTCCCCGGCGGAATCGCTCTATGAGGAGGCAATAGGCACCCTGGAGGATGTCCTGGGCCCCGAGAATGAGAAGCTGAGCGGCGCCCTCTCGGGCCTGGCCGACCTCAAGTTCAGGCAGTACGACTATGCCGCGGCGGAATCCCTGTACGGCCGCACTCTCAGGAACAACATCGCCGACCTGGGACCTGAACACCCGGAGGTCGCATGGACGCTCGAGCAATTAACAGACGTCTATCGCGCCCAAAACCGCTTTGACCAGGCCCTCGAGGTTGCCGGAAGGGCCGCCCGCATGAGGCTTCACAACTTCACTTACAATGCGCCGGTGCTGGCCGAGTCGGACGCCATGAAGTATGCCAGGCATCTGCGCAGTTCGGTGGACAACTACCTTACATGCTATCTTGAATCGGGCAGAACTGATGCCGGGACCCTGCTTGAGGTCGCGGACGTCGTCTTCTCGAGCAAGGGCCAGGTATCGGACGTGGTCTTCGAACGCCAGAGGTCCTTGATAGAAGAAACCGATTCGGCCAGCCTGGACCTGGCCAAGAACCTGAGATACGCCAAGTTCCGCCTGTCGGAGCTCTTCGTAGAGGGTCCGGGAGAGGACGCAGAAGCCTACAGGACGGAGGTCGACTCACTGGGTTTTGTTGCCCGCGAGCTCGAGACCGAACTGTCCCGGCAAAGCGCCAGCTACAGGAAGAATGAAGCCGGCAGGAACATAAGCACCGGCGGAATCGCATCACTCCTGCCGGAAAACGCCGTCCTGGTGGAATTCGTGAACTACCGCCATCGGGAGCTGGTGCCCGAAAGAGAGGTACCCCGCTACATCGCGATCGTCCTGGGCCGCGAGGCCAGGCCCGCGATAGTCGAGATCGGTGAGGCCGCCGCCATCGACGGTATGATTGAGGATTTCCGGGGGCACATGCTTCGAGTCGCTTTATCCGGAAAGCCGCCGACAGTAATAGACCAGCAGGATTATGACACGGTGAGCGAGAGTCTCTACAACACCGTGTGGAAACCTGTTGCCGGGTATTCAAGCGGCAGGGAAATGGTGCTGGTCGCACCCGATGGAGCCCTGAGCCTGCTCCCGATGGGAACTCTCAGAGACCCCGGCGGCAAATACCTTGCGGAGTCCTATACTCTCCACAACCTGGCATCCGGCCGCGACCTGATCAGGTTCCAGGAGGAGGCCGAGCCGGCACAGGGCCTCTTTGCCCTCGGCGATCCCGACTATGGGGCGATTGCGGCAGACCGCATCGCGGCCCTGGGCGTCACTTCCAAAGACGCACCGTCCGACAGCGTGATTCAGGTTGCGTTTGCCACCCGCAATATCCGCTCCGGCTGTGGCGAGCTCGCCGACATGGTAGTAACACCGCTTCCGGGGACGCGCCGCGAGATTGATCTGGTTTCCAGGACCTGGGAATCGACCGTGTTCGAGCCCCTTGTCACGTGCTACGGGAGCGAGGCCAGCGAAGAGTACTTCAAGGCTGCTGCCCCGGGGAACCGTGTGATTCACCTTGCCACTCACGGCTACTTCCTGGGAGGCGCCTGCCGGCCTGAAAAGGCGGATGCCGACTATGCGGGCGAGAATCCCCTGCTGCTTTCGGGGCTCTTCTTTGCCGGCGCCAATCTCCATGGAGAGGATGCGGACAGGCTTGGAGCGGACGACGGGATTCTCACCGCCTATGAGGTATCCGCTATGGACCTCGAAGGAACCGAGCTCGTAGTGCTCTCAGCCTGCGAGACAGGCCTGGGCGAGGTGGCGGAGGGCGAGGGCGTGTACGGCCTGAGACGGGCCTTCCAGATGGCGGGGGCCAGAACCGTGGTCAGCGCCCTCTGGCCGGTAAGTGACGAGGCCACAGCCCAGATGATGAGCGGTCTCTATGCCCGGGAGGATGAGAGCTTGCCGGAGGCCATCAGACGGGTACAATTGGAGAAGATCGAAGACCTTCGCTCGCAGGGAGCCGTGGATCACCCCTTCACCTGGGGCGCCTTCATAGC
>JASFOL010000141.1:0-4990 GCA_050116545.1 bacterium
ATGAGATGATCGAGAAGTCGGGCCAGATGGGCGTGCCGGTGATAACCGTGGACAGCGAGCTGGTTATCGGCTTTGACAGGGAGAGACTGGAGAACCTGCTCAAGGCCGGCACATAACACCGGGCCTAAGACACCTGGCGAGTCACACCCGGGCGAAGGAAGCGAATCAGAATGAAGGGCAATCCCGAATGAAAGGGCTCAGGCTGCGGGATGCGAAACCGGCTGACAGGGATGCGGTGTTAGAGTTCTGCCGGAATACCTGGATAGGCTACGGGGACTATATTCCCAGGGTGTGGGACAAGTGGATAAGAGATAGGCGGGGAAGATTCATTCTGGCCGAGCTGGACGGCACACCGATCGGCATGGCCAAGATCTCGGATTTCGGCCGCGGCGAGGTCTGGCTAGAGGGTCTCAGAGTGACCCGCAGGCATCGCCGGCAGGGGATTGCCCATCTGATACATCTCGAGGTGGTCAAGACCTTGAGAAGGATCAAGCCGCGGGTGGTCCGCTATTGTACCGGGGCCACCAACACCGCCAGCCGCAAGGTCGGGGCGAAGGTGGGCTTCGGGATAGTGGCCAGGACCCGGTACTATTGGAGCAAGCCCGGAAAGGGAAAGATCAGGGGCGAGTGGGCGAAGCCGTCAGAGGCAGGTGAAATCCACAGTTTCATGCTGGCCTCCAGGTTCCTCTATCTTACCTCCGGACTGTTAAGCGAGGGTTGGGTCTTCCGGGAGCTGACGCGGGCCCTTCTTGTGAAGTACATCAAGGAACGCAGGGTGATCGTCACAAGGAGAGCGGGTAGACTCGACGGCGTCGCGGTCTATCCTTATGAGGAGAATGACCGGACCATCACCCTGGGCTTCATAGACGGCAGCGAGAACGCCATACGGGACCTGGCCCGGAACTGCAGATATCTCGCCAGGGAGAATGGATATCGTGAATGCTCGGTCGCGGTTCCGACCAGAGTTTACGCCCGCCTGATTGAAGAGGCTGGCTACAAGAGAAAGAACAGCGTCAGGCAGGTGGTGCTCGAGATCAAAGGAAGCATGCTGACCTCCGGCCGCAAAGGAGCATCCGGCCGCAAAGGAACCTCAGGTCCCAGGGTGGTGTCCAAACGCAAGGTCACATCCAACCCCAGGCGGAAGGCGGGGCCTCGAAAGAAGAAACCATGAAGTGGATCTATGGCCATCCGAGGCTCTTCGATTTGATTGACTCTTTCTTTTCGGGATACAGAGCCGAGCGGGCGCGGCGGAAGGCTCTGGAAGGAGTGATCGCGAATTCTTTTCTCGAGGTGGGGGCCGGCTCGGGCAAGAGCTTTCGCCACGTCAACTCAGGCTTGATGATCGGCCTGGACGCATCCGCTAAGATGCTTGAGTTTGCCAGGAAGAAGGTCCCCGGACTTGTCGCGGTGATGGGTGATGCTCACAGCCTGCCCTTCAGGGACGGCTGTGTGGAGGTGTCATTCTTCTCGTACTGCCTGAGGGGACTGGAGCGGCCCCTTGAAGCTGTGCGGGAAGCGCTGAGGGTATCCGCGAGGGTGATAATCGTTGATTACAGCAAGCCGGCGCTGATGCCTGAGATCATCTGGAAGCGTGTCATCAACAGGCTGGGGTTCGCGGTCTTCGGATCGAGAGATATAGACTTCGAGTCGATGGAAAGACTTGCGGCGCGCGGGCAAGTTAGCGAACTATATGGTGGCCTTTACAAGGTGTTGATACTCGAAGGAGCGGGGAATGCCGGTAGTTGAGTCGATGTTCTATGAGACCCTCCAGGACCGCGGAGCGCGCTGCACCATTTGCGAGCGGCGTTGCGTGATTCCGGAAGGCGGATTCGGCTTCTGCGCAACCCGGCAGAACCGGAAGGGACGGATCTACTCAACCACCTACGGCGAGACCGTTATCTCCAGGGTCGCACCCATCGAGGCAAAGCCCGTGTATCATTTCCTTCCCGGATCGAGATGGTTTTCGCTGGGAGGGCTTGGCTGCAATCTCAGGTGCGCGGGCTGCCAGAACTCTGAGATATCCCATGAGGAGCCCTGCGAAATACCCGAAGGCAAGACCACGTACCTGCAGCCCGAGAAGGTTGTCGAACTGGCAAGTGAGCAGGACTGCGCGGGCATATCATTCACCTATAATGAGCCCACGATGTGGCTCGAGTACACCATCAAGACCTGCCAGCTTGCTCATAAAGCCGGGCTCTATACCAACTATGTGACCAATGGCTATATGACCTCGAAGGCCCTGGACAAGATAGGTCCGCATCTCGATGTCTTCAGGGTTGACATCAAGGGGTTCTCGCGGGACTTCTACCGCAAGGTAGCGAAGATCGATGACTTCGAACCCATTCTTGAGAACACCATGAGGGCCAAGAGCAAATGGAACGCTCACGTGGAAATCGTGACCAATGTCATACCCGGGTACAATGACGGGGACATCGAGCTCGGCCGCCTGGCCACCTGGATAGCGACGCGACTGGGCAAGCGCACTCCGTGGCATCTGACACGCTTCCTGCCCTACCGGGAGCTGGCGGATGTCCCGTGCACGCCGGTGGAGACCCTGGATGGCGCCCGGAAGATCGGTTTCGACGTGGGACTCCTCTATGTGTATGTCGGAAATGTGATAGGCCATCCCGGGACCAACACCTATTGTCCCAAGTGCGGTAAGGTGGTGATCGGGCGTCACCACTTCTCGGTGATCGCCAATAATCTCACGAGTCCGGAAGATGGACGCTGCAAGTACTGCGACCAGCGCATCGCAGGCGTCTGGTCCCCACCCGACATCCTCTAATTCAAATTTGGGGTCAGGTACCGATTCTTGAATTTCCGATCCCTGAGTTCGCGCCGATCCCTGAGTTCGCACCGGTTCCTGATTTCACATCGATTCCTGAGTATGCGGACTATTCATCCTGATTCATCCACAGATCTTGCCGTCGTCTCTGCTATCCCGGCCGCTTCCTCATGGCCTTGGTGAGCGTGGATTGATGGATGCCGAGCGCACTGGCGATCTCGGCATATGTGTACCCATGACGCAGGCGGGCCACCCGGGCCCTTTCAACGGTCGCACGACTGAGTGGCCTTGTGTATCCCTCCGGAAAGAGGCTCTTGAGCTCTGGGCGGAACTCCACCGACAGGACGCGGTTGATCTCACGTGACTCTCGATCGGTCACTCTTCCGCGGACCGCAGTCAGGAAGTCTTCAGAACCAAGAATCGCTCCCCCGAGGAGCTTGTCCCAGGGGGCTCTCTGCGCGAGATTGCTGGTCACGAAACTCTTGTATCGCCTGCGGGCCTTGGCCCGGTCGCTGCCGAAGTAAGCCATAATCTGATCGCTCACCAGGAATTTGGGCCTGGGGCCCGTTCCGATCGCGGCCCGATAGCTGGACCACGGCCACTCCTCAGGGCTGGCGACAAGCCCGGCCCTCACCGGGTTGAGGACAATGTAACGCGACAATCTGAGGAGATAGTCGTCCTTGTCGATCAGGATGGAGTGGAAGCGTCCCTGGAAGACATGGCCGGTTCTTCCGTGTCTCAGGTTGAATGTCTGGGCATAGAGCCCGTTGATTTTCTTCATGCCCCGGGACAGGTTGGGCAGAGGTGTCTCAGCCAGCAAGTGGTAGTGATTCGGCATGAGACAATAGGCGTGGACAAGCCACCCGAATTCGTCAACGGCGGTTGACACCTGAGAGAGGAAATGCCGGCGGTCGCGGTCATCCATGTAAATGGTCCTGCGCCGGTTACCCCTCGAGGTAATGTGATACATCCCGTTTGCCATTTCGAGTCGCAGTGGTCTAGCCATACGTGCTGATGACACTGCAAGTCGCGTACCAGAAACTGGAATTCAAGAACCAGAAACTCAAATTCAAGACGCGGAAGTGAAATTCAAGAATCGGTACCTGACCCCAAATTTGAATTCAAGATTTCAGCAACGACCTGTGCGTGGTTTGAGTTGACGGGTGGTTGGGGGGAGGTTTGAATGTGGTGGGAGGTGGTGGAAGATGGGTGGTGGAAGACTTATAAGTCTAATCCTCGTATTGCTCAGTGCCGCACCGGCGACTCCGGAGATCGTGATCAATGAGGTGTTCTACGATCCCAGCGGCCGCGATGACGGCCTCGAGTTCGTTGAGCTCTTCAACACGGGTGAGTTCCGGGCCGGGCTTGCCGGCTGGACTTTCGAGACGGGAAACGGATCGCAGGCGGACAGGTGGACGCATGAGTGGACGGGCTCGCCCGGAGACTCGGTCGACGGCCATGGTTTCTTCCTGATCGCCGAGGACAGTCTGGCCGATCTTGCGGACGCAGTCACCGCCCTTGATCTTCAAAACGGACCGGATGCATGCCGACTGGAGGGACCGCTGGGCGAAGTGGACATTGTCGGCTGGGGCGAACTCGCCTTCGAGGAATACTATGAGGGTGAGCCATGCAAGGATGTCTCCTCCGGCCAGAGCCTGGGCAGGGATCCCGACGGCCGGGACACCGATTCGAATCGGGACGACCTGAGGGCCATCGACAATCCATCCCCGGGCGAATACAACAGGCCGCCTTTCGACCTTGCGCTTGAACGGGCGGGTCTCTCAAGATACGGCGGGACTTCCGGCGCGACAATCGATATGGTGTGCAGCATCAGGAATGCCGGAACCCGGTCATGCGGCGCGGGCGGGTGGCTGTTCGCCCGCATCGCCGGTTCGGTCGACAGCGCCACCATCATCGGGGATATCGGGCCCGGCGATGTCACAAAGGCCGTGGTCCGCACGGTCAATCCGGGTCCCGGCATCTACAGGGCGAGAGTCTGGCATCGCTGCCCGGCCGACCGCTGGAACACCAATGACACCCTCACGATAAGCGTGGTGCTGCACCCCGCGCCGGTCGTAGTAAACGAGATCATGTTCGCTCCCGGCCTTGCCGACTGCGAGTGGGTCGAGATCTTCAATGGCGGGCCGGACCATGTGAATCTCTCCGGCTGGATGCTTCACGATCACAAGGGAAAGCCCAGGGACA